>JAWBZG010000006.1:0-35471 GCA_038866525.1 Bathyarchaeia archaeon | reverse complement strand
CGCCTCACTTATCAGTTTCTCATATTTTTCAGGGGTAACTCTAGCCATTATGGAGTCAGCTGGCACCCAGTCGGCACCTTTACAGAAGACCTTCTTACCATTAATCATTATCGTAAACGATTGCCCCTCTTCCTCTGAAATGCGCTCTTCAAGCAGATCAACTTCCCGAATACCGTATCTAAAGCTTGTAGAGTCGAGTAGCTCACCATCTAATGAGAAAATGTTGCATGTGAAGTCGTAAAGGTATGGTTCACCGTAGCCGTTTGGCCACCAAAGGCGCGGGTTCTCCACAAAAATATTGGTTGAGACAATGTTATACCCGGGAGCTAACGTCGACTCCAACCGCTTAACTAGAGTCCTGCCGTCGCCACTCAGCTCTATCTCGAAAAATACTTCTTGCTCTTTATCAGCGAAGCACTCTACTTCAAGCTGCACCTTAATTTTAGCCTTAGCACCACCATCGATGAGGTGCGATGACAAAAAAACGCTGCGCAAAGCTAAAGTCTTATAGGAGCGCAGCTTAACTGGCCGCCAGATTCCGGCGGTCATAAGTCTGGGCGCCCAATCCCATCCTACTGAGAATTGTGCTCTCCGAAGGAAAATTCTAGAGGTCTCTCTCGGGTTCACTTTTTCGCCCTCATAATATTTAGATAAATCTTGCCTCATCGCCCAACGAGTACCGCAATCTAACCGTACAACCAGCATATTTTCGCCGGGTTTAATCACATTGGTCACATCAACGGTCCAAGGTACGAGAGCGTTCATTGAACGCCCTAGATACTGGCCATTAAGCCAAACATCGGCGATGGTATCTAGACCCTCAAAACAGAGCTCAACATGATCCTGTATAAAATCTTGATCAACTGTAAAGGTTCTTGAGTACCACCAGTCCTTATCTTCCATCCACTCACAGGATTTGGCGTTCTCACCGAAAAGAGGATCCTTAATTACTCCCGCTCTCATAAGATCCATATGAACATCGCCTGGAACACGAGCTAAATAAGCCCCCTCACCACCTACACCTTTAATCGGCCAACCGGACGCCTCCCCCTCACTAGGATCACAATACCTAAGCGACCACACGCCATTCAGCGGGATCTCTAATCGAGACAATTTTTGTCTTAAAAAATTTTTGCCCATATTTTCACCACTATTCTAAGCAAAGCACTTTAAGGAATAAAAGGTTTAAAGAATCGCTTAAAAAGGCTCATTAGAAGAATCTTGAGCCAAAAACATGTAATCTAAGTTGCTCCTCTTCTTTAATTAAGATATGAGTTCAAAAGGTGGTGGGCCGGGCCGGACTTGAACCGGCGACCTCAGCCTATCTTAAATTAGCGGGCAGATGGGTGTCACTCGTAAGGGCTGCTTTAGGTTCCATTCTTGGAATGTCCTAACCGCGCTAGACTACCGGCCCGTCACGAATAAAAATATCTTTGAGAACTTTAATATTTTTCGTCTTTTAAACCGTTGAATTTGCTGATATTGCATTAGGCTGGTTTCGCCGATCGTTTCCTTGGAGCATAACGTCTGCTGTAATACGTGGCGGGAAGCTAAGCTAAATGTTTAGTTCATAGTAATGTTCCATCAGCGCCCCTACGTGTTTTCTCATCTCGTATTTTAAGTCTACGGAGCTAACCTTAACAATATTTGCAACTCTGTCCCAAGACCTACATTGTAAACACCTTGCCACCAATTTAACTTCATCTACTGGATTTAGGGGCAATCTAGGCTTACCAGAGCTCATAAAGTGAGATGCCAAAATCTGTCTAATGGCATCGCATGCTCCCTCGTAGGTCAGGCTACCTTTAACGTAGCTTAGCAATCTATCAATCTGAGATCTTGTTAAATTCGGTTTTTCCAGATGATCCCATTTGTTCACGTTTAGTAGCTGCACGGCGACTTCAGGTTCCAAGCTGAAGTATGTGTCTTGAAGCGAGTTTAAGAGCCTAATCTTAAACTCCATATATATTTCTTTTGCAAGAGATTCAGCCTTATCACTCAGCGGCCTAATCACAGCTACGCTGTATTCTCCAGAGACAATATTTCTCATAGGGCTTATATGGACTGGTATGAAGCCGTTTTTAAGCCAAAAGTTAAGCAACACCTTATCCGCTCCAAAACTTGCGCCAACCCAATCAAACCCCTCATCAATAGCTTCGTTACAGAGATTTTTTATCGCTAAGCTTCCAATTCCCCTACCAATCAGCTCTGGATGAACAGCTATTCTCACAATCCTTATACCCTTTAAACGAGCAAACTCGCTGTACAGTGGATAATACTTAATGATACAGGAGGGTATTAAATTACCGGGCGGCGGATTACCGGATATAACGAGATCTATCAATTCTCTCCTCATCTTCCCTTCCTCAGCTATATGGAGCGCGGCAATTATCTCTCCGGATTTAGCTATAACAGCTCGGGCTGAGTGATGGGGGGCATCTCCGAGAATTAGTAGGTCATCAGGCCTGTTTCTGTAGTGTGCTAGAACATATATTCCTATAAATTCCCTCAGCCTCTTCTCGTCAAACCTAAACCATTGATCAAGGTCGACTCTTTCATATCTGCATTCCTCGGGCTTAATCTCCTTTACAATGGTTTCATCTAAATCCGCTGGCTCAGCGTCTAAAAGCAGGGCTTCATACAGCCATTTCTCAACCGGGTCATTAGGCGCATATCTTATAGGCTCTTTCAGCTCAATTTTCTGCAGAGTTATCCCCTTATCCTGCTGGAGAGCCCTTAAAAACCTCAGCGAGAAGCCTCTACCGGCCCCTTCGTAGCCGTGAACCTCTGGTTTGCGTGTACATTCGCCATTTCATCGAATGACACCGGCCCCTTCGTAGCCGTGAACCGTTGAGGCGAAAATAACTTTTGGAAATTTCTCAGCGAACGTGAAGAGTAAAGGCACCGGTATGCCAGCGGCTTCGTCAACCATGAGAATGTTGGCGCTCTCCTTCAAAGCCTTTTGCGGCAGATTGAATTCTACGCTCCCACGTTTACATTTTATTCTTGGCATACCTTCACGCGTCTCTCTAGTAAAATTCATACCTAGTGTTTCCAAACCCTTCTCAATCATTCCAAAAACTATTTGAGATTCCTCACTGTTAGGAGCGGTGACCAAGATCTTACGTACACCAAGATAAATAAGCATTGCTGCACTTAATCCCAAGAGCGCTGACTTACCTCTACCACGATTTGAGGTTATTAATAGAGCGCTTCTTCTTTGGCGCTCCCTTCCGATGGTTTCTTCGATTATTTGAAGAGCTCTAACCTGATCCTCTGTAAGAGCTAGCTCGTAAAGCTTCCCTAGAAACTTACTCTTCTCAGGAAGCTTAGGCTGCTCTCTAATGGTTTTAGGCGGGTTAAGCAGTTCTCCTTTAAGGATCTTCCAGTTATCTAGAACCCAGATCCCCTGCGCCTCTAAAAGCTTTCTAACAAAGAATTCTTCAAACCTCTTATTTAGGCTCCTTTGAGGATGCAGCGAATAAAGGAGATTTCTATGTATGCTTGTCTCCCAAGGCTTATCCACCTTTAAATCCAAATTATATAAGACCACTAGGCCGCCTCCCTTAACTGTTTCGACGAGCCTTCCAATGTCGTTAGGTCTGGCGCCAACACTCATATCCATTATAAGCATATCATTTGTCGTTCCGAGAACTCTATGGCTTTCCTCGTAGGAGTAATGCTTAATACGCTCCCTTGGAATGTTAGAAGATTCCAAAACATTCATTAATGCCTTGAATTGCTCACTACCCTCATCACAGTGATCTACGTAAACAATACTGTCTTCATCCATTCCCCTAAGCATCTTTAATGCCCTATGCTTTAAGATTAGAAATGTTAGGATGTCGATCGCGTTCTCCCCGGTAATCACTACCAGTCTCCTATGAAAAGCGTTTAAAGCCTCCTCCATCATTTTCGTAAGAAGACTTTCAGAATTCGCTTTCTCATTTAAATCAATGGTTTTATCCATTCCTATTAATATCTCCCCTAAGTCACTTTAACACTCTATTAAAAGTAGAAGAAAAACGTAATGGTAGGTGTCCTTTCGTTCTTCATACGCTTACTTATTAAGCTTACGCTGGTCTAGTATAGTGGATGAAAATGTTGTCCAGCTTAAAAACAAGCGAATCTAACGCTCAGGATTGCGCAATTCTCCTAAGCTGTTGAACGCTTTTATTCCACTTTAATTTCGTAGCCTTTCTTTCTTGGGAAAGTTATCTCGAGTACGCCTCTTATAAATCTGGCTTTTGCTCCACTTATCTCTACTGGAACCGGGAGCGGAACCCTGCAGCAGAATTGAGTGAACTCTCCTTTCCTGTGGGTGACGCCGAAATCTTCAAAGTTTATCTTCATCTTCATTTTAGCCGTGATTTCTATGAGGTCGTCGGATATTCTGCTTATCCTAACGCTCTCCTGATCTACTTTAGGTAAATCAACCGTAACGACAACTCTATCAGAGCTCACAAATACATTAAACAACGGTTCAAGAGACTGTGTTTTGACATCCCAACTGGGTCTTTCCGCAGCTCTTTCAATAATTTCGTCAGCTAACGCTTCAATCTCCTCGATATATTCGTGAATAATATCGAAGATCGATCTTCTTCTCACCTCAACCATAACTTTTCACTCCTATCTAATGTAAAATCCCGGGACATCATATTCCTGTGTTTTCCTCATTTTTGCAAGCTCGGTTTGAGTCCTTCGCATCATGTCCCTCATAGCTAAACGTACTTCTTCGCCTTTCTCTATTAGCTCGGATACATCAATATTAATTTTCATTATTCTGTTTAAAGCCTGTATAACTACTGATGAAGCCTCTGGGTCTGGGTAATTGTAAAATGTTTCAGCTAGCAGAGCTATAGCAGATATATTTTTCTCAGCGCAATACTTAAGGATTAATGCTTGGGGACCGACCAGAAAACCCCTTTGTATTACCTCGATTTCATTCTCGGTAAGCTTTTTTAGCGTATTTTCATCTGATGCTGCTCCAAATATTCTTAATTTTTCAATCTCATGACGATTTGGGACCGGTAATCCGCCTAACGTTAGCACTTCATTGGCTTTCTTTCTCCACGCCCATTCAACAATACTTTTCACTATTGAGTTGATTATATTCGATGGTATCGCGATCTCAGAGCTTAAAACCATGAGCCCACCGTCACCATATATTCTTATTGGCGACTTCGGAAGACCATTCTCAAGCATGATTATTGGCGGCAAAAGATCGGTTTCTATATAGGCTACTTCTTCAAGATTTAGCTTAGAGATTATATGCGCTGCCGCAATAACCCCAACTAAACCCACGTCTGGAAGCCCGCAGATTATTCTGATACCTTCTGGAATACTTTTATGCTCAATTATTTTAACCTCTTCACTAAGCATATGCTCCCCGCCAAAACCCAATAGTAATTACGCATAAATATTTATTAAAATTTCCTACTTTCCCTAACCCTAAAGTCGCAGCCTCTTATGAGAAAATTGAGGTCTCTAAATGGCATTTTAACGGTTGATTGAATTCGTCTCCCCGGATCTAAGTTTGATTGAAACCTTCTCGAAGAGGTCTTTATATATCTTCAGAGCCTCTTGTAAAGCCCTCTCTAAATCAACATTTCCAGCCTCGACCTCAGCCATTAAATGTTCAACGTATCGCCTAGTGTCCGGCGAAACAAGCCTCTCATCTACTTCCCTTAAAAGATTTATCAGCGTTTCACCTAGATTACTGATGTAGAAAGATTTTTTCTTCTTCTCAGCATAGCCCCTTTCAACAATGATCTGTGGATAGTCCGCCCTAGTGGCATCAGTTCCAATAGAGTGTTCTTCTAGGAGTTTGAGTAACTCTGATTCAGTTAAGCGTGGTGGAGGCTTAGTCTTTTTCTCCTCTAAGTTAACTTTGATCACCGGTAGTTTTTCACCTATGTGCAGCTCCGGAATCCAAACGATATCTTTGGGCTTAAAGTATGGGAAGATTTGATAGAAACCCTCCTCAACAAAATACTTGCCCGTCTCACTCATCTGCACTCCGCCTAAACTGACAGCCAACCTCCACCTTCTTAAAATAGCATCTTTGCCAACAACGTTCGCTAAGTAGCGCCTAGCAACGTACTCCCAAACCCTATATTTTTCGTCCAATTTGTCGGGGTAATATGCTGTTGGATATATTGGTGGATGCGCCCCATCGTTCTTTCTACCATCTCTAGGGTTATAGGAGAGCATGTTCACGTATCTAGCTAACGGGGTAGAAGATAACATGGATAACACAGCTTTATGGTCAACTGACAGCCACATATTTGTTTCAGTTCTAGGATAACTTATGTAGCCATTACCATAGAGGTTTTCAGCAATGCTCATAATTTTAGCGGCTCCCAAACCCATTATTTTTGAGAGCTCTTGGAGCATTACATCAGTATCTGTGGGAAGAGGTTTATATTCAATCTCATCCCTTAATTGAAAACCGGCCACAATAGCGTATTTAGCGTTCTCAGCCACACTATATAGGTAGAGTGCTTTAACGGGGTCTTTAAAGGGCTCACTTGAAACTTTAACTTTAGTCCCGTAAACGTTAAGGACCGCGGACACAACATAATATTTTTCTGGCTTAAAGTTCCTAATCTCGCTCTCTCTTTTATAAATGAACCAGAGGGTCGGCATCTGACAATTATGCACCACAGCATTAGAGACTAGGTAAGTGTTATCGGCCGTCTCCAAATTATAAACGGTGCCAAAATACTGGGCAGCTTCAACCTTCCTTATAGGCGTCAATATGCTCTCATCGGATATCTTGAAGCTAGCTCCGTTTAAGTCGGGTTTTAACCGCATCACATAAATGTCGCTGCAGGGGGACTCATTATTAGGCTTGGCTTTCCCCGTAATGTTGCTGACCGATAGATAGAGGAAATAGCCTAATCTGGCACAGAGCAACTGGAGCTGTAAAGCCAAAACTTTTGACCTTGTAGTAAAAGTGAAACATTGCTTGTTCCCATGCGACGCCTTCCACCTTTTTCCATCCATAAATCCATTGAAGAATGCTTTAACCAGGTTTAAGTTTCTGTGCAGCAGGATGAAGTCTGGAATACGCTTATCTTCCGGCTTCCCACCACACCATCTAATAAGGGCTTCACAAAGACATTTGGAACCCAACTTCGCAATAATTCTATTTTCTTTTCGCGTTATCGAAAAAGCGCAGCCCAGATCCTTAATGGAGTCTGCAGCCCTACATGCGTTTTCTAAGCACTCATCTTTAAGGTAGATAAACGCGTTATCCCCTGAAACATGCCCGTTAGCAACATACACCCCTATAAACCAGGACACATACTCGTTAAGTGGAAGAAATATGGATTCCTCCCCAATAGAGCCCGAGCCATCTTCCCGCGTAAACTCTCCCAATAGGATCCTTTCTGCGGCAACAGATCCTTTAATCCGCGGTACAACAAGATAGTCTTTGTACCCACTTTTGTTTCTCTGAGCTAGCTCCTCGCTCCGTCTCCAAGTAAGCTGGGGAAGAGACCCTTGGCTAGAATACGTTGCGGTTAGAACCGGGTGTTCAGGAGTTAGTTCTATCGGCAATAAGCCCGCAGCCTTAATCCTGATAATCTGCCCATAATATGATCGCGCAAACTTTCTAATCACCTCATTATTGTTGAGCAGCCAGCCAATACAGTGCTCTCCAACATTTATTTCGTCTATCGGTTTATACTCTCCGGGAATTATCGTATTCCCTTTAACGCATGAACCCCATGAAATCAGATTATTGTTGCCACCCAACCTTTTTGAAAGCGTAAGCAGTCTCGTATATGCTGCCCCAGTAATTAAGTCAAATTTATGGCGGAGCAATGCTTTCCAAACCCAGTTCCATTTTAGATCCGGCTCAATATTATTCCATGCGCGCCTAAGTTCGCTCACCGTTGTGGCATTAAATCTCATTCGCCCATATCTCGGCGTTGCCCCCAGAACCTTTTTAGCAATTAGCAGAACCTCATAGGCTATTAGCTCGCCTTCCGGATCGTTATCCGTCGCCAAAACCAGCATATCCACCCCCTTAATGGCGCCAACTAGACTTCTATAGGTTTCAGGATCCCTAATCTTCCACTCAACGGGTGCGCTGAAAAGCTCGCACGGATCAATATTTCTCCAATTAGAGTAGCGCTCTGGAAAATCTAGCTCGAGAACATGACCTTTTAAGGCAATTATTGGAGGAGTGGGCTTTATAGCCGATCGAACCATTTTTGCAACCGACGGCTTCTCAGTGACCACAAGCATATGGACCTACACCGACGGAGAGTATCTAGTTACTTCAAACTTAAAAAAAGGATCTATTATGAAGAACAACACCTTACTATCGGCAGGATCCAAATGTTTAATATTAAACTTAGTGTTTTCACATAACTATATATATCGATGAGAGATTATAGAAAAGTGCAGGTCATCGGGGAGTCGCCTCATGAGGGCTTTAGTGACTGGTGGATGCGGTTTCATAGGAAGCAACCTTGTTGAGAGGCTTGTCAGGGATGGGCATGAAGTTATAGTCTTCGACAATTTGAGCTCTGGCAACATAAAGAACATTGAGGGGCTGAACGTGGAGTTTTTTAACGAGCCGTGTGAGAAGATAAACATTGTAAAGGATAGAATTGACGTAATATTCCATTTAGGTATGCCTTCTTCCTCACCTATGTATAAAAGCAACCCCTATTTAGTGGGCAGAACGATAAATGAAGCGATCGTAATTCTTGAATACGCTAGAAAAAACAATTGCAAGATTGTTTATGCTAGTACAAGTAGCCTGTATAATGGTAATCCGACGCCCTATAGAGAGGACATGCCTATATATGTGACAGACTATTATACGGAGTGCAGATATGCAATTGAGCGGTTAGCGAAACTCTACAATCTGCTTTATGGCGTTAAGTCTATCGGCTTGAGACTATTTAGCGTTTACGGTCCGAAGGAGAAATATAAAGGCGAGTACGCCAACGTAGTTTCACAATTTATCTGGAAAATGCAGCGGGATGAACCGCCAATAATATTCGGCGATGGAAGCCAGACGCGTGACTTTATACATGTCAATGATGTTATTGAAGCATTTATGCTCGCTGCTGAGAGGGACTTCGGCTACGAGATATTTAACGTTGGAACCGGTGTAGAGCATAGTTTTAACGATTTAGTAAATATAATTAATAGGATGATGGGCAAAAATATAAAGCCAATATATAAGCCAAATCCAATTAAAAACTACGTTTACCGTACGCTGGCAGATACAACCAAAGCAGAGAAAGTTCTAGGTTTTAAGGCTAAAATATCACTCGAAGAAGGCATTAAAGAACTAATACAAAAAGCATAAATTCTGCGTAAAATGCCTGATGAGCGTGAAAGATAGGATAGAAATGTATGCTAAAATTCTAAAATAAAAATTGGGAGATCTGAAAGCCGCTAAATATCTCTAGAATACTCTTTAATTTAGGGTGGTGATTAAATACGAGCGATAGGATAAGAGTTGGAATAGCTGGTTTAGGGAGAAGCGGATGGAATATTCATGCTAAGGCGTTTGAGAAATTATCCGATAAGTATACGATTGTAGCTGTTACCGACACAATAGAGGAAAGAAGGCGGGAAGCTGTAGAGAAATTTGGCTGCAGAGCCTACGCCGAATTCGATGAGTTTGTGAGAGATGAAGATGTTGAATTAGTGATAATCGCAACCCCAAGCCATCTCCACGCGCCGCAGACGATAAAGGCTTTAGAGTCTGGGAAACATGTTGTCTGCGAGAAACCCATGGCTACGAGCCTCGCTGAAGCAGACGCCATGATAGAGACTGCGAGGAAAACTGGGAAGATATTAACGGTTTTCCAGAACAGCTTATTTAACCCAGATTACCTTAAGGTTAAGGAGGTTATAGAGTCCGGGAGACTTGGGCGCGTAGTTCTCATAAAGATATATTATTTACATTCATTTGGCAGGAGATGGGACTGGCAGACATTAAAAAAGTTTGGAGGTGGAGAGCTAAGGAATAATGGTGTACATGCCATAATTCAAGCGCTTTCTTTTATTGGCGATAAGGATCCGGAAGTCTTTTGTGACCTGCAAAGAACGCTAACTTTAGGCGACGCTGAAGACCACGTAAAAGTCATATTGAAGGCGCGGGATGCCCCGCTCATAGATATTGAGGTGACCAGAGCGTGTGCTTATCCTCAAAACACTTGGCTGGTTATGGGTACGCAAGGGGGGCTTGTCGGCAATAGATTCTCTCTCAAATGGAAGTATTTTAATCCAGAAGACCTCCCTCCAAGACAAGTGGAGACGGAGCCGACGCCTGACCGCAGCTATAATGTGGAGGAGATCCCGTGGAAGGAGGAGAGCTGGAGCATTACTGAACCCGAATATTGGGGCGCAAGCGCAATCGCCTTCTACCAAGAGCTCTACGGGACGATACGTCAAGGGAAACCATTAGCCGTAACCCCGGAGATGGTACGCAGGGTCATGTGGATTATAGAGAAATGCTTTGAAATATGTAGAACATAGCAGTACAGCGATAAAAGGCCGCCATCCCGCCTTCCTCCATTTACTAACGTCTCCAAAGATCCCACAAAATACCTACAGCATTCCTTAGGAAGTTTTATCTAGAAGATTGGCGGGCCCGCCGGGATTTGAACCCGGGATCTCCGGCTTTCATCAGCATCTTTCAGTCGCTTACTGGCTTTAGAAGGCCGACGCGTTATCCGTGCTACGCCTCCCGAATTGGGTTGTCTAGGCCCAATTTCACGGGCCCATTCTCTCGCATCCCAGCGGCCCATCTTATTTTCTGCAAGTTGTAAAATTTAAACTTTGATGTATTGCATATTTTCCAGATGTATATATGCGTGTCGGATAATATTTTAAATTCTGCTCTTTGAGAACAGTTTATAGTGAGCTGCGATGTGTATACTCGGTAAGGACGAGCTACTTAGATTAATAGAGAAGTATAGGTGCATCTATCCATTTGATTTAAACCTCCTTGATGGCGATGGCTATGTTCTAACTGTTAAGGAAGAGACAACTTTACAGTATCTTGAGCATAAAAATCTTATCTCTAACGAGATAGTGTTCACTCCACCCAACATTGTTGCACATTTAACCGCTAAGAGCAAGTATGGTAGAATGGGTTTATCTTTCCTGAACGCTGCTAAGGTTCATAGCGGTTTTATTGGTAGATTAGCGCTTGAAGTCGTAAACCTAAATAATGAGAGGACGCCGATAACTATTAAGCGCGGAGACCCATTCATGCACATAGAATTTATAACGAGGATAGGTGAACCGTCACCATACGTTGGTGAATACCAGTTCCAATATATGACAGATGAAGAAATAAAAATGTACATTCCAATCTTAAGGGAAGTCTTCAAGAACTACGACGATTTAGCCAGAATATGGTTCAAGAATAGAAGATTGATTTAAATGATGTCATGAAAATACTTTAATGATGGTTGATTTTTAGAGGGAAAGTGAAAGAAGAGTTTAAATATTCCTATTCTTTTAATGCTAGAAGGGACTTTAAAGATGAAGGCGCGAAACTATCGTGAAGTTAAGGGCATGCCATACACAAGGCAAGAATATATTCATGGAGCCCCGCAGCCTAAAATAACCAAGTTTACTTTTGGAAAGCCTTCAGATAGCTATGTTTATCAAGTCTCGCTGATCGCGGAAGAGAGAGTTCAGATTAGGCATAATGCGCTTGAGGCTGCCCGAGTGGCAGCCAACAGATATTTACAGAAGATGCTGGGTGAAAAGTTTTTCATGCGGGTTCTTGTTCTCCCGCATGTTGTTTTAAGGGAGAATAAGATGATATTTGGTGCTCATGCTGATAGGCTTCAGGAAGGTATGCGTAGGGCATTTGGTAAACCTATTGGTAGAGCTGCCCGCGTTGAGCCTAATCAGAAGATTATTACTGTCCAAGTTGATGAGAGTGGTTTAGAGGTTGCAAAAGAGGCTCTTAGAAGAGCTTCAGCTAAATTGCCAACTCCATGTAGAATAATTGTTGAGAAAATATCCTCTCAAACAATTCAAGCTCAAACCGAATAATGGAAAGTGGAGGGAAAAACCATGTCTAAAAAAGGAAAATATGTGTTATGGTTTGATGAAATAGGGATTGAAGACGTACCGTTAGTTGGCGGCAAAAGCGCGAGCTTAGGTGAGATGACGAGGAGGACCGGTGTTCCAGTACCATACGGGTTTGCGACTACTGCGGAAGCCTACAGGTATTATATAAGGGCGAACAAGCTTGATGAGAAGATAGTTGAGACCCTAAAAGAGCTTAAGGACCCAAATGATACACAGACTCTACAGCGAGTCGGCGCGAAGATTAGGAGCCTTATAGCATCCGCTGAAATGCCTAAAGACTTAGAGGAGGAAATAGTTAAAGCCTATGAGGAGCTCGCCAGAAGGGTTGGTGAGAAGGATCCATTCGTTGCGGTCCGTAGCTCCGCCACGGCCGAAGATCTTCCGGACGCTAGCTTCGCTGGTCAGCAGGAGACCTATCTTAATGTCCACACGGCTAAAGAGGTTGTTGAGAAGATAAAGCATTGCTATGCGAGCCTATTTACTGACAGAGCCATATTTTACAGGATTCAGAAGGGCTTCGACCACATGGCTGTAGCCTTAAGCGCGGTCGTCCAATTAATGGTTTACAGCAAGGCTAGCGGCGTCATATTCACGCTTGACGTGGCTACAGGAGATAGAAGCG
Source organism: Bathyarchaeia archaeon (assembly GCA_038866525.1). Taxonomy (GTDB): domain Archaea; phylum Thermoproteota; class Bathyarchaeia; order Bathyarchaeales; family DTEX01; genus DTEX01. The sequence goes on along the minus strand of JAWBZG010000006.1, from coordinate 22,762 downwards.
TAGTTCTAATAGAGGCTGGCTATGGGCTGGGCGAGTACGTGGTTCAGGGAAAGATAACGCCGGACGAATACTATGTTAGAAAATCCGACCTAGAAATCGTCAAGAAGAACATCTCTAAGAAGACAGTTCAGCTGGTGAGACTTCCGACAGGTGGAACTGCAGAAATGCCTGTTCCACTAGATCTGCAGGATAAGCAGGTTCTCACAGACGAGCAGATTAAGGAGCTAGCTAAATACGCGATAGAGATCGAGAAACACTATGATAAACCAATGGACATCGAGTGGGCTCTAGACGAGAGAACAAACAAGCTGTTCATACTGCAGGCTAGGCCGGAGACAGTTTGGTCCCTAAAGAAGGCTGAGGTTATTGAAGAGAAACCAGCAGTGACAAAAGAGCGAAAGATACTCGTTCAGGGCCTTCCGGCTTCCCCAGGCATAGCTGTTGGAAAGGTTCACATTATACCGACGGTCGATAGAATCAACGAGTTCCAGAAGGGTGAGATACTTGTCACCGAGATGACCGCGCCGGACTGGGTTCCGGCTATGCGAAAGGCGGCCGCAATTATAACTAACTCTGGCGGGATGACCTGTCACGCCGCAATAGTCTCTAGGGAACTTGGCATACCATGCATTGTTGGGACAGCTTCACGTGGTACACCTGCAACAGAGGTTCTTAAAGACGGAATGATTGTAACAGTTGACGCGAAAACTGGGGTCGTCTATGAAGGTGTAGTTGAAGAGGTTGCTGAAAAGGTCGCCGAAAAAGCTGAAGTTGGACCTGCAGCGGTTGTTACAGCTGAACCATATATAATTACTGGGACAAAGATCTACGTAAACCTTGGTGAGCCAGAAATAGCTGAAAAAGTTGCAGCTCTGCCAGCTGACGGTGTTGGACTACTTAGACAGGAATTTGTTTGGTCAAGTGAGATAGGTGAACACCCGCTTTACATGATTGAAACCGGTAGGGCTGAGGAGTTTGTTAATAAGCTCGCTGAGGCATTTCGCAAGATCTGTGCAGCATTCTATCCTAGACCAGTTGTCATGCGCTTCAGCGACTTCAAGTCATCAGAGTATAGAGAGCTGAAGGGTGGAGAAAAATACGAGCCAGTTGAACCATCAGCGCTGCTAGGCTGGAGAGGCGCATCAAGATACTATGATCCAAAATATATCGAGGCGTTCAGGCTTGAGGTTAGAGCTGTTAAGAAGGTTAGGGAAGAGTATGGGCTTAAGAACCTCTGGGTCATGATACCGTTCTGTAGGCGGGTTGACGAGCTAGAGAAGATCATTAAGATAATGGAGGAGGAGGGGCTGCGCAGAGGACCTGACTTTAAGGTTTGGCTTATGGCTGAGATACCAAGCAACTGTCTGTTAGCGGATAAATTTAACAAGTACATTGACGGCTACAGTATCGGCAGCAATGATTTAACTATGACGATATTAGGCTGCGACAGAGATAATGAGACAGTTGCACATCTATTTGACGAGAGGGATTTAGCAGTTAAGAGGGCTATAAGGCTGCTTATTAAATTAGCTCACCGCGATGGCAAGACTGTAAGCATATGCGGGCAGGCTCCAAGCGTTTATCCGGAGTTCACGGAGTTTCTGGTTAAGAGCGGAATAGACAGCATATCTGTTAATCCAGACGTTGTCGTTCAGACAAGGAAGCTTGTAGCCTCCATTGAACAGCGCATATTAGTTGAAAAGGCAACCGGTAAAGGTATGCGCGAAGACCCGGACTTAGACATCCCCCTAAACGATGAAGAATAAAACAGCCACCTAAAAAACAATTAATAGTTTCCTTCCCCTCTATTTTTTAATGGTCAAAATTGCCTAGAGTATTCGATCTAGAGGAAGGTAGAGTAAAGAGCGAGATTATTAAGCGTGGCGCACGGAGAGTTCTAATTCAGCTACCTGAGGGGCTTAAATCCGAAGCCGCCTATATTTCATCTATTGTAGAGGAGACTGGAGCGCTGGCGGTGGTTTCAGCCGACCCATGTTATGGAGCATGCGATTTAGCGTTGAATGAAGCCCTAACTTTAGGGGTCGACCTGATAATTCATTATGGGCATTCTGAAATGGAGCAGTTTAAGAGGATAGTTAATGTGCCAGTTGTGTATATTGAGGCGAAAACGAACATTAGCGTTAAAGACCTCGTTAGGGACGCTTTACATTACCTTAATTCATGGGAAAAAATCGGTTTAGCGACGGTTGTTCAACATGTCTGCTCTCTACATGAAGCTGAGGAGGTTCTTAAAAGCGCTGGTAAAAAAGTCTATATTGGAGGGGAGGCGGGATTAAAGTATCCTGGTCAGGTGCTTGGCTGCGACTATCGTAACGCTAAATCAATCTCAAAATTCGTTGAAGCCTTCCTGTTCATTGGCGGCGGGTTATTTCATGCCATTGGATTGTTTTTGGCTACAATGAAGCCAACGATAGCCATTGATCCATTTGAAAGGAGGATTTATAGTGTCGAGGATGAAGCTAGGCGCATAATTAACAGACGTTGGGCGGATATATCTGAGGCTTCAAGTGCGAAAATATGGGGCGTGATTATTGGGCTAAAATCCGGTCAATTAAACCTTGACATCTCAATAAAAGCTAAGAAGGATATAGAGGCGGCTGGTAGAAGGGCAATACTCTTAGCTATGAGGGAGATCACGCCTGAAAACCTGCTTAATTTCCCAGCGATAGAAGCGTATGTGAATACTGCCTGCCCGAGAATATCCTTCTATGAATCGCGAAAGTTTCATAGACCAGTTCTAACGATAAGAGAACTCTACGTCGCTCTTGGAAAAATCTCTTGGGAAGAATATTTGCAGTCAGGTTTACTTTAACCTTAACATTGGTGGGGCTGTTGTTAAGGAGGAAGCATCTTTCCCTTCTATTATCTCAGCTGGAGCCCCCGCCTCATCCTAAGCTGAGGTGGGAGAGCTATATGCTTGATGCTGAGAGCGCCGCTAACATGGTTTATACCGCGGCGTGGGTTTATGACGACATACGCGGAAGAAAAGTTATTGATTTGGGCTGCGGATCCGGGATTCTTGCAATAGCAGCATCGCTTCTTGGCGCTGAGCTAGCTGTCGGCGTTGACATAGATAGGGAATCCATTATGGCGGCTGTCAGAAACGCTGAGAAAGTTGGAGCCGACGTCGAGTTCATAGTTGGCGACATAGATTGTGTTGGCGGACATTTTCACACAACTTTAATGAACCCTCCCTTCGGCAGCTGGCATAAAGGTGCTGACGTAAGGTTTTTAGAGAAGGCTCTGGAGATATCGGACGTTGTGTATTCCATCCATAAGCGAAGCCAATCGGTTAGAGAGTTTCTGAGGAAACGTATCCCGCAGTTGGGCGGCTTTATAGATCACGTCTATGAAATGGATATAGTTCTAAGCCGAACTTATAGCTTCCATAGAAGAAGGCGCTACATTGTTAAGGCTGATTTATATCGAATACTAAGTAAAAAATGAATGGAATTAGCAAAACTAATATTGTTCTTTATCGGTAATTTTAGGAGTAAAACGTGGAATGTTCCATATGCTGGAAGAGAGGAAGAGCGGTAGATTTGTAGTTCCGGGAGAAAGGATAGGCGTAATAGAGGAGTTTATACCTGATAGGGGAACATATGTTAAGGATGGAGTAATATACGCAAGTAACATGGGATACCTATTAATAGATTCTGTTAGCAGGAAAGTTTCTGTTTATTCTCTATCACGTGAAGCTTGCTTTCCAAAGGTCGGAAGCATAGTCGTAGGGCACGTTGTAAATATTCAGAGCGCCATGGCTTTCATACGCATAATAAAAATCGGAAAAAGATTTCTTTCAGGTTTCTTCACCGGCGTTTTACACATTTCAGATATAGAGGAGGGCTTCACTGAAAATATTTTCGACACGCTTAAGCTGGGAGATCTGGTGAGAGCTAAGGTTATAAGTGAAGCCAATAGGACATTCCACTTAACAACTAAGGGCGAAAAACTAGGCGTGATATTGGCTTTATGCTCCAAGTGCGGCGGCGTGCTAAAGCTTAAAGCAAAATCTAAGGGTAAAGGAAGAAGGAAAGAAAAAAATTTATATTGCGAGGATTGTGGAAATACTGAGTCTAGGAAGATAGCATCAGACTATGGGCTTGGGAATCTCTAACTGAGAAATTGGGATGGTGATTAACGATGCGATTAACGGTTTTAGAGAGGAAGCCGGATGAGATAGTGATTGAAGTGGATGGAGAGGGGCATACTTTATGTAACCTTTTAGAGGCGGTTCTATTAGAGGATGAGGAAGTGGAGTACGCTAGCTACAATATATCTCATCCACTCGCATCAAAACCAGTAATAACCGTGAAAACGAAGGGGAGAAAAAGCCCCGAAGATGCTTTAAAGGACGCTGCCAAAAAAATCCTTGATAGAGGAAGAAGTCTAAGAGAGGAATTTGAGAAAGCTTTTCAAGGTTAAAGTGATCTTTGCAGGATTTTGCTTCTATCTAGGATCAGCTCCAGTATTGCGCATAGGTTATCCACCATGTCCGCGTCTCTCACTAATATATCGAGCGTTTCCTTAATTGAAATGACCCCTGAAAGCCAACCAAAGACTATTAAAGCCTCAGCTGCATCAGCCTGCCTGTGTCTATCTGTTCTTGGAGGCAACAATGATCTTATTCCTGACTTCTTTAGAGCCGAAGAAAGAAGGCTGCTTTCAATCTTCCGTCCAACGGGTTTACCGGCAATTTTAGACAGCGCCAACGAGTAAACAAAATTGATATATGCGTCTCCGAGAGACGCTAAATCCTTATCACTCAAAATTTCTGAAAGCTTAGAGTATCTGGCTATAAAGGGGAAATACTCCCTTAGAAAGCTCTCAACCAATTTCAACCACCAGCAATCTCAAATAAATATTAATTTAGGAGAGATTATTACTTTTGAGGTTGATGCCGGCGATAAAAGAAACAATAGTATTGAAGGTTAATAGTGAAAATCCTGAAAAAGAAAAGATTAAGTTAGCTGCCGATGTGATACGAAAGGGTGGGTTAGTGGCTTTTCCCACAGAGACAGTTTACGGGTTGGGTGCAGATGCCCTTAATTCCGAAGCCGTCAAAAATATTTATTTAGCTAAGATGCGCCCTCTAGACAACCCCATAATAGTTCATGTAGCAAAAAAAGAAGACGTTTACAGGCTCGCTGTAAAAGTGCCGAAACGAGCTGAAAAGCTCATGGAACGCTTTTGGCCCGGACCATTAACTCTAGTTCTTAAAGCCTCAGAAATAGTTCCGAGGACAACTACGGGTGGACTTGACACAGTAGCTATAAGGATGCCTAAGCATAAAGTTGCTTTAGCCCTTATAGAGGCGTCTGAAACGCCTATAGCTGCTCCAAGCGCCAATTTAGCTGGCAGACCAAGCCCAACTATGGCTGAGCATGTAATTCAAGATCTCTATGGCAGAATAGATGTGATAATTGATGCTGGACCAACAAATATAGGTGTTGAATCAACAGTTCTGGATTTAACTTGTGAACCCCCGCAGATCTTAAGGCCCGGCGGTGTAACGTATGAGGAGTTAAAAAGCATTTTAGGCAGGGTTAGAGTCCACCCCGCCGCCGTGTCTAAGAGCGAGATCCATGTTGAGAAAGCCCGTTCACCTGGGCTTAAATATAGGCATTATGCGCCGAAAGCTGAAACAATAGTTGTTGAGGGGGAATTCAATGCCATTGTTAAAAAGGTTGCGGAGCTGGCTAGAAAATATGTTGAGGAGGGTAAGAAGGTGGGAATTCTGGCTACGGATGAAAGTCTGCAAACTTATGGGTTAGGCGTAGTCAAGTCGATGGGGAGCAGGTCTGACCTCTCATCGATAGCGAAAAACCTGTTTAAATTGCTTAGGGAGTTTGATAATGAGGGAGTTGATGTAATAATTGCTGAGGGTCTTCCACAGGATGGTTTAGGGTTAGCGGTAATGAATAGGCTTAGAAAAGCTGCCGGCTACAATATCATTGAAGCGAAATAGGCAATGTTTTATATGCTAGTCTTCCTCCTCAGCGTCAGCTATACCCTTCTCAGTTATTATGAAATGGGCTTCTCTCTCCGGCAAATATGGGCTGTCAATTATTTTTGCGACCCTTATATTCTTCGCCCCCCTCCTCAGGTAGACCCTATGTGTGCAGGCATGCGCCATAATATTTCCGCCAGCGGGCCTGTTCGGGTCGGTGAAGAACGCTGCCGGGTTGGCTTGAACCTGATTTGTTATGACAACCGCCAGATTGTAGGCTTCCGCTAATCTAAGCAGCTTATGCAAATATTGGTTTAGTTTCTGCTGTCTCTCCGAGAGGGTCTCGCGCCCAATGTATTCGCCCCTGAAATGGCTTATCATGCTGTCGACAACCACCAGCTTCACATTGTTTTCTGGGCATAACGTGAACAGTTTATCTATTAATAAACATTGATGGCTACTATTGTAGGCTCTCGCCACAAATATGTTTTTTGCAATTTCCCTAGGATCAAGACCTAAACCAGAAGATATCTGGTATATTCGTTCAGGCATGAATGTCCCTTCAGTATCTATGAATACGACTCTACCCTCTAACCCGCCTCTCTCGTAGGGTAACTGAGCCGTAACGGACAGCATCAAGCAGATTTGAGTCTTCCCAGAACCATATTCACCTATAAATTCAGTTATAGCCTGAGTCTCTATACCACCACCAAGTATCTCATCAAGCTTTTTGCACCCGGTTGTGCAGCGCCTCATGTTCTTCCTGATTTCATAATACTCCTGAGCCGTCTTGAAGTCCGCTGAAAGCATTTTTCTCGCGGATTCTTGAATCTTAAGTATTGTCCCTAAACCTATACCAGTCTTCTCAACTATCTCCATTGGAGGCGTGACAGCTATAGCCTCAATCGTCACGTAACCCGCAGCCCTAAGCTTAGATGCTATTGATGGGCCGACACCATCTAGAGACTCTAAATCCTCCATTTTAATACGCCTCCCACACAATATTATTCTTCGAGATCTTCCTCCAGCACTTCCAGCATAAAGGGATTTTTCTGCCCTTATACATGATATATACAGCTATATCTGCATTCTTACATTTATTATCCCATGGGTTTAAGCAGTGCTCTATGCTAGTAGACGAGGCGCTGGGTCCCGCCTGAACATTAAGTCTACTTTTAGCCATCCACATAACCATTTAGTAACTTGTATCCTAGAATTATTTAAGGAATCTGTGAAAAATTAGGTGGGGGAGGGGGGATACCCTTAACCCTCTTTATAGCTGAGAGAAAATCTAATAAGGCTTTAACAGTTTCATTTTCAAGATTTATTTGGTATGTTTTCGGCTTAAATTTATTCTCCTTAACCCAGCCTAGCTCAACTAATATTTTAAGTCTCCTATCGACTGAAGGTGTTCTGAGACCTGTATGCTTAGCTAAGGCATATTTTGTGAAGGCTTTATCCGGGTTAAGTGCCAGATGAATTAAGACCCTAAGTCTTTTTCCCCCACCCAAACCAAGCTCAAGCTCTCTCCATACATCCTCAGTAACCTTCCTTCTCTCTTTTCTCTCATCCATCATTTCTCTACGCTTCCAGCTGCCTTAACAGGTTATTTAAAAATCTTTCCAAATCCACTAGGGTTGCACCAGATATACCGATTTCCATTAAAGATTTCATGTCAATTATTCCTCGATAAATCAAGTCCTGAACATGTTCTTCAAAATCCTCAACCGGTTTCACGCCATACTCTTCGCAAACAATGTTGTAGAACCGCTTTAGATCCCTTAAACCTATATATGCAGATTTGCTCGCTTTTAACCCCCTAACAAGGGCTAAAAGGATTAATCTGCCGTCTTTATCAAGGCTTATAATATCTTCCATCGTTATGGTTGGATTTATCTCGCTGTAGACCCTACGAACATGCTCCGGCGACACCCTGTTTGAGCCTAGATTTTCCGCCAGCACCCCGGAGTAATAGAGGAGTTCAAGTCCGATCCGAACATCACCGTTAATCGGCGGATTCGCGGTTAAATCGCTTATTAAATCGAGAGTCTCATTTAAGACGACTCCTGGTTGAAAGGCTTCTTCAACCCTATCCCCAAGTATATCTCTGATCTGCCTACTTGTATATCTCGGAAACTCTATTATACCTATTCCAAGAGTCGACTTTTCACCTGACTCGAGAAGATCATACCATTTAAGCGATCTGGCGATAAATATTTCGCCAATTATCGGTACAGGCTCGCCGGGGCACATCTCCGGTATGCGCGTTAAATCATATATAACCCGCTCCCTCGGATTCATCTGGACAAAATAATCTATTTCGTCAAACGTCAGTATGAGGAAGATTTCTTCAAACCTTAAATACTCAATTAACTGCCTGATCATCTCTTCAGGGCTCAGGCTTTTCGTCGATATTTTTTGTGTAACCTTCCTTACAAGGTTGCTGAAAAGAACATAACGTGTAGTTCCATCAACCTTACAGTTCATGTAAACATGCTTAAGGTTAATACCCTCTTTACGCGCCATATCAACGATAATCTCGCCAAACTTAAGCGCGGTGCAGGTTTTCCCGGTGCCAGCAGCCCCAACAATCTGGGTGAAACGTGGATAGGCACCCCAAACATTTTTCAGCATGTTACCGTATATTGAGAGCAGCATGTTTATTTGATGATCCCTATGCGGCAAACGTTTTGGAACATAGTAGGGTGAAAGCTTATTTCTATCTTTAAATATGTGCGATTGCACTCTAAACAATTCTCAAACCCAAGTTAAGATTAAATCGGGGGAGCCATATATATTTGGAGAATTTTAAAGTGATTCGAGAGGTTTTACATTGCCCATTATAGGTTTAGGTCTCTTCACAGGAGCGCACCATTTAACGGCATTACCTATGATCTTCAGCACATCAGGGTTATAATAGGTTGGATAGGTTTCGTGCCCTGGCCTAAAGTAAAATATTTTACCCGCCCCCCTGTAGAAGCAGCATCCGCTGCGGAAAACTTCACCGCCCTTAAACCAGCTTATGAATATTAATTCGTCTGGAGGCGGTATATCGAAGGGTTCACCATACATCTCTTCATGCTCAATTTCGAAGTAGTCTCCAAGCCCCTCAGCAATCGGATGCCACCTTGCAACAACCCATATTCTCTCCTTTTCACCAGCCTCCCTCCACTTAAGATTACATGAAGTCCCAAGTAGACGCCTAAATATTTTAGAGAAATGCCCTGAGTGTAGCACGATTAACCCCATCCCATCAGAAGTCACACGTCTATAAACTCTATCAACAACTGTGTCGCTCACTTTCTCATGCGCAACATGCCCCCACCAGATTAACACGTCAGTATTATTGAGAACCTCTTCTGTTAAACCATGCTCCGGCTCATTAAATGTAGCTGTCCGGACATTGAACCCCTGCTCGCGGAGATATTTAGCGATGACTGCATGCATGCCCTCAGGATATATTTTGGCAACCCTTTCATCTTCTTTTTCATGAATGAACTCGTTCCAAACGGTCACGCTTATCTTACCGTCACCCATATGCGCCACCCGTAAAAAATAGAGACGATGACAAATAAATCTTTTTTAAGATTTTGGAGACTAGTAACGCTAGTTGGTGGATTCCGATTATACGCCGCTCATGAAAATTATCTTGGAGTGGTTTTAAGAATTTCACTTAATGTTTAAGAGGAGGTCGAAAGTTATAGATGATTTTATTCAACTATTTGATGAAAATACGCAGAGATGTACAGTAAGACAATATAGATGATGATTTCACCATAAATCTTCTGAGGGAATCGCCCAGGGGATAGATTGATAATAAGTATAACTGAGGACATGCCTCCAAGTTATCTGAAATCAGGGTTAATGACTCTAGTGGAGACAATACGTAGGTACGGAAATCTACCAATTGAAATCTCCGAACCTTGGTGAAGTAGAAAAACTATGAGGCGATCACATTTTAGACTTGAGATTTCCATAAAGTTAACTAAAAATTATTAATGAATTATACTTCACATACTATGTTGGGTGTTATTTTATGGTTGACATAGTTGATGCCCCTCAAATCACCGATAACTTCATTTTGAAGCTTTATAAGCGCATTAAGCCCTCCATGTCCTTTAAAGCAACCTCAAAAGAGGAGTTTGAGGAATGGAAATCTATGGTGAAGAGTAAAATTATGGAGCTTTTAGGGGAATTTCCCGAGCCAGCTCCATTAGAGCCCCGTCTACTCTCCTCCGAGGAGACTGAAAAGTTTGTGAGAGAGAAGTGGCTGATTCAATCTGAGGAAGATTGCTACGTTCCGCTCTACCTGCTGATACCGAAAAACGGTGGAGGAAAGAAACCAGCAATACTTTGCGCTCATGGACATGGTCCATACGGGAAGGATTCTGTTGCAGGCGTTCACTTCAATGATCCTGAAAGAAAAGCCGATATTTTAAAGCACAACTATAATTATGGGGAGCAAATGGCGGCTGCAGGCTTCATAACTATCGCGCCCGACTGGAGAAGCTTTGGGGAACGTATAGCCTATCATAATCCATATCCTGGGAGAGATATATGCAACATTCATTTTCTTCAACATTTGATCTTGGGTAGAACCTTGCTAGGGTCAAACATATTTGATGGCATGCGGGTAATAGATTTCCTTCTAACGAGGGAGGAAGTGAATCCGGAGAGAATAGGTTGTATGGGTCTCTCTTTCGGGGGAACCATGACCACATTCCTAGCGCTATTGGATGATAGGATAAAAGCCGCGGATATAATATGCTATGCGACGACAGTTGAGCATTACGCCATTCATAGACCTAATTTCTGCGGCTCTCAAATCGTACCATACTTATATAAGTACATGGATGTGCCCGACGTGATAGCGGCAATAGCGCCTAAACCATTATTAATAGAGAGCGGGGCGTCTGACACGTGCTTTTGGATCCATTCAGCGCTGAAAGCTCACGAAACCATTAGAAGGGCATATGAAGTCAGCGGGCACCCGGAAAATCTATGGATAGAGGTTTTTCCAGGAGAACATAGTTTCTCAGGGCGAAAAGCCTTCGATTTCTTCAAAAAATTTCTTATGGGGGAAAGGGTGTGAACTTAGCCTACAATATAAACTAGCTGCTTTCAGCAATAATCATTAGTAGCCCGAGAAGAACCAATACTATGCTAACCATCATGAAGAAGATGCTGGCTCCTCCCAGACTACTTGAATTCAAATTCGTTTGATGCGCCAATATTATGCCTACGATCAATAATATGAAGCCGAAGAGCCTTTCCATAAATATTAAGCCTAAAGACCTCTCTTTCTCCACCCTACTCATTCCTCGCCCTCCCTAAATCTGAAGTCTAGAAGTTTTATTCTTCGATTTCTTTTAATCTTTGCGGCAAATACTTATCTACAATATGGGTTAACCCATATCTCGAGAACGCCTCCAGCTCACATTTCCTTTGGATCTTCATGAAGACGCTTATTTCCCTCTGCCATATCTCACCTTTATATCTTGGATCGCGAAGTAGCTCGTGTAGGCGCTTAATGTCTATATCCTCGAGTTTATCGCTTGGCAGCTTATAGTTCATTATGTCAGATGCCCAAACCCCAGCCCACTTAGCATCAGGCGTCGTCAGCTCTCTCACATGAGCCGCATTAGCTGAGCCGGAAATTATAACCATGGCTATGTGCATACCCCAAGGATCCGCGTCAGTAAATATGTAAACAGGCAACCCTAACTCCTGATTTAGCCTGCGGATAAAATATCTTGTTGAGCGAGGAGCTTGACCGCCTAAAAAGACTAAGATGGCTTTAAATTTTTCATGAACCCTCTCTTCAATAAACCTGGTGAATAAGCCGCCCTTCTCGATAGCTATAACCTTATCGGCGCTTGTCTCCACTAGCTCCGCTGAAGTTAACGCTGGTCCAATCATTACGCCGTCCGGATGCGATGTTAGATTTAAACGTTTCCCCTCATATCTTGGAATAGTGTATTCTATTATTAGATCTCCGAAAACAGCGGATCTCTCCTCCGGGAAAACATTAAAGTCTTCTCTTGTGCAACCTAATATTGTTTCTAGGTCGGTTATTATATCATCTGATTCATCTTGGGTGCTAAATGATATATCGTATGCTTGAGCCGAGTAGAAAACATCTCTAAGAGTCGAGGTTTTCTGGTTTAAAGTTAACTCATGAACGAAATAAGCCATCCAAACTAGCTGTGTGAGGGGTCTTAAATGCCTAATATTACCCGCGCTTCTCTTAACTTTTTTATCCCCTAAAACGTACTGTCTAAGCTCCGGATCATAATGTATATTATCGATCGATCTACTCGGCATAACAATGTTTGGGAAGAGCCCCTCCTCTAATTGGCTATATATGTCGCATCCAAACTTTTCGAGCTTTAAGAGAACCTCTTTCCTCTTCTCCTTAGCCGTAATGCTAATCTTCTTCAATCTTTCCAGCCCTCCTTAAAAGTTCCCTTACACTAGGCACCTCGTTTTTCCCAGCTAGTTTCGCTGAGAACTCAGCTATTTTAGGCAGATACTTAGCGAAAACCGAAAGGCGTGCTTTCTCGCGTTTAACTCTTTCTTTTCTCGACAAGTAGGCTCCAAGTTGACGTGCAACCTCTCTTATTCCATTTAATATCTCCCTGCTGACCTCCGGTCTATCGGCTATCATCTCCTTCCCGACGGTTTTCCACGGAATTTTTGTACTACATATGTGAACTAAAACAGCGAACGGCATGCCGGGTGTTAACCCGTACTTCCTCCAATCAATCGATTTAACAATTCTCCAGCTAACATCGCCCGACTCATCGTAAACTAGAGGGATTTTATTTGCAAACCTGTACAAGAGTATGTCGTCTTTCACCGGAACCTTACCGCCATACGCTATTCCAACCTCAATGATGAATGGGTGGCCCGAATACGCTGACGGCTTACGTTGAGTGACGGCTACAAACTCGGGTTCAAGCTCCTTCAATATTCCAGCCTTAAGGATCTCTTCGCCTAAGGGTGATAGACAAGCAGCATCGGGCGGCAGAAAATCATTGAAGTTCTTCATTGCTTGGACAAGCTTAACTATCTCCTCTGGCTTGAGGCTTTTAGGATCAACGTCTTCCTGGAAGCCAGCGAACTTGAGGAAGCGCTGGGCGGTGCGTTTACCCACTCTATGAAAATGCTCCTGCATAAAATCGAGCAGGGTCTTACACCGCGTTACGCGTATTATGCGATACATTGTCTCAACATCCACGCCGTGAGGGTGGGGCAGGGTCTCCCTTGGTTGCGGCGGAAGCCTTGAAACAACCCTTTCAAACTTATATAGCCGCCCTCTAGGATCAACAAACGTTATGTTAGCGTATGGGTTAACAATAGCCGTCTGCTTTAAGTACTCGAGAACTTTTGGCATCGCCTTCGCGTAGTCGCCTTCAAGACTTAGCTCGACAATTGTTCCATGCCATCCCCTCTCGTTTTCACGTATTCTCCTATCTAGAATAATTGGGCGATTACGTTCAATATCTATCATCAGAGTATACTCATATATTTTCTGAGAACCAGTACTTGAAATAACCTTTACAGGCCTATTAGTTGTTATCTGCCCGTAGAGGATGGTCATTGTTCCACCTAAACCAAATGTTCCACGAGACTGCCGCAACTTATATTTTGAGCTGAATAAGAATTGGCAGAAAGCCAGCGGAACATAGTCTGCCGGTATACCTGAGCCATTGTCTCTAACCCTCAAAACATAAATATTTTCATTTTCGCCTTCCTCACCTTTAATGGATGATAAACGTATGTATATGTCTGGCAGAATCCCTACGGGCTCCGTAGCGTCAAGAGAGTTCTCCACGAGCTCTCTTATCGCCGAGAAAATAGCCCTTGCAGGATTTGAGAAACCCGCTATCTCCCTATTCCTATAGAAGAAGTCAGCTGGACTTATTTCCTGGAATACTTGACTTATCTCCTTCACGCCCCTTCTACTCTAAAACATGTAGGTTATCAGTTATGAGCTTTATTGAATCCATATTATGTTCATCTAGGTTCAGATAATAATGTTCCCCCTTCCCAGAGTTCAAGTCTTCTCTTCTTAAGCTCCTGCCTCTTCCTCTGCAAAAATCTATAAACTGTCGAGTGCTGACTACCGTTTATCAGCATGTTTATCGCCTCACGAGCAACATTAACTTGCTCAATATCGCCTATTATCGCAACAGTATGCCCATAAACAGATATTAGGGCTCCGCTCAACTCCTCTATCATTTCTCTAGCTTTTCCTTCCTTCCCGATTATTCTCCCCCTAACCCTCCTTAGCTCAGATTCGGATTTTCCAAGAATCTCCCTTAAATCAATTATATCCAGCATGTAGTCTTCGCCCTCTAAAAGTTTGAACGCTTTTTCAGGGGAGAAACCTCTACCTATCGCTAAAACTATATCTTTAGCCCTGAAAAGTAGTGATGGATCTTCAGCGTCATCCCTCAAAGTGATGGTTACATCGCCGGTCTCGCTGTCAATATCGAGGTTTACAGGCAGCTTCTTCTGTATATAATCTTTTGTAGTGCCGTTCTGTCCTATCAGGACGCCGATTCTCTCCCTAGGTATCTTAACGAATAGCTGTTTCACCGGTCACCACCCTATATAATTCTTCAATATCAATAACATTTACGCCAATCCTCGAGAAATATCTATTTATGTTCTCCAAGTCTCTAAGGAGAAATTGATCTGAAGTAGGATGCTCGATTGGAACAGCTTGCGAGAAATCAAACAAGACGGGTTTACCCCTCCAAACCATAATATTGTATTCGCTTAAGTCTCCGTGGACTAAACCAGCTCCCCTATAAAGTCTCTTAACATGAGAAAGAACCATACGATACATTCTCTCCGGGCTTTTAAGATCAACCTCCTTTAAAAGTGGTGCGCTTACACCATTCCTACCTATAAACTCCATAATTAGAACATTATTCCTTATAGCTATTGGACGCGGAACCCTAACCTTAGCTTCATAAGCCAAATTCAAGTTTTTAAACTCCTTTTGAGCCCATAAAAAGACCAGGTTCCTCAGATTCTTTCTAACGTTCTTAAATCTCGGGTCTCCAATAATATATGGAAGCCTACCTTTCCTAAACTCGGCCGAAACTGTTAAAAATATTTTTATAGCGATCTCCTCGCCGTTGGGCCCTATCCCCCAATATATCCGCGACTCCTTACCAGAGTTCACAACACCGTAAATCTCCTTTATTATGCCGTCATTCATGAAATCATATATTGTCATAAGAGTTGATTTATCAAAAACCTCTTCAAGAACCTCGTATTCTTCGCTTCGCTTCTCTTTCATCAGCTGCTCTGACTCGTAGGTCTTCTCCTCACGCTCTAGCTTCTTACGCAATCTATCCTTAAGCGACAATATAAAAGACCTCCAAAATTACTGGAAAACGTTTCAACTGGCAGCAATATGTTTTGAGCGGAGACCATAATCCTCGCAATATTATAACATCTCTCCATGGGACTATTTCCCTAAATTAGATTACTTAACATTTGTTATGTAGATATTTATGAGTATAGCTCTCATATATGTGTGACGCCTAAAAAACTTTCAATAATTCTGCGGGAGGCAGTCGGGTATTTATGGAGCTGTTTAGAGAAAATATCCTTAAAAACGATCTTTTCAATTAAATGAATTGACAATAATACTTCAAAAATTGTTTTAGGCAGCACCATTTATTGCATGGTTAAAAGTCCCATTTTACGCAGCTGCTCCACTTGACCCTTTGTGTAGCGCCAGATTATGTCCCCTCGGGTCTCATATTGGAAGTCCCATGGAGAAACGAGAACAACGTCGCCAACCCTTATCCAAAACCTACGTTTAAGCTTACCCCTTATACGACATATACGCTCATGTCCATCTTGACATTTAACTAGCACACGATCATAGCCGAGAAGTTTTACAGCTATACCTAAGACATCGCTTCCAGATGGAAGCACTAACTCCTCTTCGAGCTCCTCCTCACTAACAACTTTCTTTTTACCCAAGCACCATCCTCATTCATGCAATTACATCTATCTCTATTAAGATATGAGCCTTCTTAAATATATTGTACTTGACACCTGTTTATCTAAAAAGTTAACGTGAAGCGAATTTTGCAGGGTCTAAAGATCGTTTGCTCCAAGCTATAAGTTATATTTTTATTTTTCCTTTCCTGTAAGATAACTTGAAAGAGTGAGGCTAAAAATATTGCGTAAAATAGAGTTGACAACGCTAGAGGACTTGCCTGAAAGAATTGAAAGTATTAAGTCCAGTCTTGAGAGAATTTATGGTGCGAAGCTAGGTATTGAATTTAAGGTTCTGCCTGTTAAATCACTTTGCCCAACAGAGGATTTTCTGGAGAAAGATAAGCTAGCTGTCATCCTCATGAAAATTATAGATGAGGGCTATAGAGTTCCCATAATAACCGTTAGAAAGGGCGGAGAATACTATATCGTGGACGGCCATCACAGGTCATATATTCTGACAAAAATGATGGAAGAGACAATAGAATCTTACGTGCTACGTTTTCCAGAGGAGGTAAGCTATCGCGCTCCACCGAAACGCGCAATAGAAATGCTACCTATTATTGAACCGGCGCCTATCGATGATCCGATTTTGAAGGCATGGAGCCAGATAATCACGTTATTAAAGTACTATGAGGCGATATATGATGTGCCGTTTTACATGATCGTTGAAAATGTGCCCTTAGATAAGATCGTTCCTACACAGCCGCAGATTAGCAGAAAACAATTAATAGCGATAGAGAGGTTGCTCGTCCCAATAGTTTGCATCAAGCATGAAGGAAAATACTATGTTCTTGATGGACATGCAAGAGTTTTGAAGGCTAGGAAGATGGGCTTAGAAGCTATCAGGGCGGTTCTCCTAATCCCTAAAAAAGATGTGGAGTATGGTATTGTTAAAACGGTTAATAGGCTGGGTCTTAAGGGAATTGATGATGTAAAGATATGTGAGGAGGAGAGCATAAAATTATGCGCGTAAAATATCTTATACTTACTCTTCTCTTCATGGCGCTTTTATATAACTATTCAACTCAACTATGCATAGTCAGCTGCGCTTCTCCTCAAAATATGCGAATAATTGGAATTATAGAAAGACCGGAGACTTCACCATCAATAAATGTAAAAGCCATCGATGCCACAACAGGTGAGATTATACGGAATGCGACCATAATATTGTGGGATATAGCCAACTTAGTTACGTACAAATTTTTCACTAACGAGAATGGAGAATGCGTTATTACTGGAGGTCCCTTAAGGCTTAGAAGCACATATTGGCTCTATGCTTTTAGAGGCGATTTTAATGCAAAGACTATTGATTATGTTCCCACAAAGGCGACAATATACTTTGAAAGGATAGAGACCAAAAATATGACTTTAATGCTGCTTCCAGGAGCATTAATTGAGATTGAGGGTATACCTTATATTGCCCAGTCGCCGAGCATTGAGAAGCGCCGCATGAGTATAAGAGTCGTAATAGAGACAGAACCTTTCAACTATTCGTTTATCAACGAGTATGGCGCCTCTATAGATGCTTTCTTCTTGGGCTTACCAGACAATATTGTGATTGCCCCCGCAAAATTCCCCTTTTTCCTCGAAGTAGAAGTATTGTATCTACGAAGAGAGTTCATGCAGATATCTCTTGAGAGAGAGAAATTCCATATATATAATGGGTCTCTACCATTTATAGCATCTCAAGGAGCCGTTCTCCCCTCAATAAAGATCTCAGCATATAGTCTTAGAAGGGGTGCAGAGTATACTAAAACGCTTTTCACGGACGTTTCCCGCGTGATTGATGAGGCGCAAGCCATCGGTTTCACGGTTTTCGATGAAAAAAGAATGCTGAGCCATGCAAGTCAAAACATAATAGACGCTGAAGTACTTTTGCAAGGTGCCCAAAAAGATGAGGATTTCAGAAGAGTTTGGCTGGCTCTTAGGAAAGCTATAGATGAAATGGATAATATTCGCAGAATAATTAGGGATAAATTGCTTTTCGCCGAAAGTCAAGCCGTTTATCTCCCAGCCATTATTTCAGTCTTCAGCATTACAGTGTCCTTCTTCTTCTTTGAGAACGATAAGAAGAAAATAGTGTCAAACGCTATCTTTCATATCCTATTTTTAATGGTTCTCTACTATACTCATCCAGGCACACATATAATAATCAACAGGAACATTATGCTCTTCACATGCTCCGCGGTTGTCTCATTTATCGCTTTCTCATTTTTAGTCTTCATAATACCGCGGGTTTGGAGGGAGCGTTCCATTGAAGGGGAGGTCACGTGGAGAAGCGCAATAGTATTGCTCTTCTCCATGGGTAAACGCCAGATAAAACGCAAAAAGATGCGCGGTTTCTTCACAATATTCTCAGTTGGAATCCTTATCTTGGCGTTTGTATCCCTTACATCTTTTGGAACAGTTTTCGGCGTAATTTCTGAAAGAGTTGGTTTTACTACGCTGCCGGAAGGCATTCTAGTTAGGAAGATGGTTAATGGTTCCCCAGCATTCTTTTTGCCATTAGGCTACGGCGACATAACTATTATCTCAGAGACGATGCCCATAACTAACATTGCGCAGAGATGGAGAAACCTCCCTCAAGCCAACCCTATAGCCCTACTCATAAACCCAAAAACCAATGAGAATCAGCCCATTTATGGTGTGGTCGCTATATCTCCAAGCACTGAAAAATCTTATACTAAAATTGAGGAAATCGTTGATGGCGGAGAATATCTAAGCGATGACGCTTACGGTGAAATTCTTATAAGTTTGAGCTTAGCCAGTAAGCTGGGCATTAAAGAAAAAAGTAACGTAACTCTGAGGATAACGGAGAGAGTCGTAGAGAGCTTTGTTGTGAAAGGTTTTATTAACGATGAGAGATACGATACTTTAAGAGATATTGACGGCTCATTTTTCGGACCATATCGGCTTCTTGAGGGTGGCACATTACGAAGATGTAATGCTACGGAGGTCATAATAATTAGCTTGAAGACTGCGGAAAAAATTCTTGAGAAAGCGCCAAACCTCCTCCTATTATCAGAGGTAGTTTTCCAGCCAATCTCCACAACAAATATAGAGTCAAGCATTAAAAATATTGTTCTCCTGTATGGCTACGATATTTTTGTCTCGTCAAACAACGCCATCACGTACTATCATATTGGCTCCTACATTGAGCTTAAAGGGGTTTTAGAACTCTTGATACCGATAATCATGGTGATCCTTAACGTCAGCATGGTGATGATTAACAGCGCCTATGAAAGAGAAAAGGAGATTAGGGTCTTATCAGCCGTTGGATTGAACCCAACACATATAGGATTAATATTCGTAGCTGAAGCAGCAGTTATAGGTATGGTTGGTGGCAGTTTAGGTTACTTAGCTGGCTTAAGCTTTTACAGAATCATGGTACTCTTCGGCCATGATTTAATGGTTAGGGAGAAGCTCGAATGGTGGTGGAGCGCCCTAGGCTTCGCTCTAGCCATCTTAGTCTCAGTATTATCCGCTATGAGGCCAGCGGCTATGGCTGTAAGCGCGTACACGCCATCAAGGATAAAGAGGGTGAAGAGGCCGGAAGGGGAGGAGAGAAAACGCAGGGAAGAGATATTTAGGGTGTATCAAACCAGAGAACTAAGTATGCCAATAAAAGTATTAGTCAATGAGAAGGACTTCTTCATAGGCTACTTTCTAAGCTACCTAAGTGATCTAAAGTATGGGTATGTGGAAAGAGTTGAAAATATTGAAGAGCTGCCGGAAGCCGAGAGCATTAGGGGCGAGATAACTAAGACCATTAAATTCACGTATCTATTCGGTCCTCCGGAGAATAGGCGTGGAACAAAGAACGCTCTAATTCTAGTGAAGAGGCCGGATGAAGATTATTATCGAGTTAAATTGGTTTCGGAGCCAGTTTCGCCCGGAATCCCGGAGAGCGCTATAGAGAGAACTGTAGATTTTGTCCATGAAACGCTGATAAGATGGATTAAAGAGAAAAGAAGGATAATGGGAGCCATCTAAAAGTCATTTTCTCATTAAACATGTTAAAAACGGCATGTTTAAGGAAGGAATGTGAACAAAAATTAATAAGGGGAATGTTAAATTAAATTTTTGTTTAAAGAGAGTTGATTTTATGGGGGTTGACCTAAGCGATTTAGTTCCAAGGACGCCGACAGATTTAAGCAGCCTTAGTGGTAAAGTTGTAGCGATAGACGCGTATAATGCATTATACCAGTTTCTTGCAATAATTAGGCAGCCTGACGGAACACCGCTCATGGATCGCTCAGGTAAAATTACGAGCCATTTAAGTGGCTTATTTTATAGGACCTGCAATTTACTTGAGTTGGGGATAAAACCCATCTACGTTTTTGACGGTAAGCCGCCAGCCCTTAAAGAGGCTGAGATTAAGAGTAGGATGAAGGTGAAGGAGGAGGCAATAAGAAAATATGAGGCTGCGTTAAAGGAGGGGAAGATAGAGGAGGCCCGCAAGTATGCTCAGATGACCTCTCATTTAAAGGATTATATGGCTGATGATGCTAAGCGTCTGTTAACGCTTATGGGCGTGCCCTGGGTTCAAGCCCCCTCAGAGGGTGAGGCTCAAGCGGCGCATATAGTTAGAAGAGGAGATGCTAATTTTTGCGCGAGTCAAGATTACGATAGCTTACTTTTTGGAGCCCCCTATCTACTTAGGAACTTAACTATATCTGGGAGGAGGAAGCTTCCTAGAAAAAACGTCTATGTTGAAGTTATGCCTGAGATAGTTGAGCTAGACCGTGTTCTCAAGGAGCTGGGCATTACCCGTGAACAGCTTATCGATATAGGCATACTTATTGGGACGGACTATAATCCCGATGGTGTGAAGGGCGTTGGACCTAAAACAGCGCTCAAGCTAATAAAGACGTATGGAAGCTTGGAGAAAGCGTTGCCAGCAATAAAGGGCGCTGAGTTTCCGGTTGAACCGGCAAAGATAAGGGAGATTTTTCTCCATCCAGATGTTACAGACAAGTATGAGGTTAAATGGGTCGAGCCAAACGTTGAAGGCGTGATAAGCTTTCTTTGCGACGAAAAAGATTTTTCAGAAGATCGTGTAAGAAAGGCTTTAGATGAAGCCATTAAAGGGATGAGGAGGGCTAAAGCGAAAAGAACTCTGGAATCATGGTTTTAGCGGATATATAAGCGGAGCAGATAAACTTAGACAACTGAAATTAAAATGGCATCTATTTATTTGAATCTTAGCGAAAGATATATGAGTTAATGGCTTTAAGGGGAGGGGAAAGGTGATCTCGGTGGACTTGCGTGAGAACGAGAAGAAAGTCCTTGTAGCATTGAAGGATTTCGGTGGAAAATCCGTTGTTGAGAAGATAGTTGAAGTGACTGGTCTCGCGTACGCTGCTGTTATGCGAGCTGTTCTCTCGCTTGAGGATAAAAAACTCGTGAAGATGAGTGAAAGGAAGGTGACTCGATTTTCACTTAACGATGAAGGGAAAAGATACGCTAGAGATAAGCTTCCGGAGAGACGGTTAGCTGAAACGCTGATAAAGATGGGCGGCGAAGCATCAATAGGTGACGTGTTTAAAGCTGCTTCGATGGATAATGAGATGGCGACCATAGCCTTAGGCTGGCTTATCCGTAAAGGCTGGGCGAAGATGGAGACTGGAGAGCGGAAGCTTAAGATCTTGAGGGCGCCGGAAGTTGGATCCGACGAGAAGCTTATAGCGATGCTTAATGCGGCTGGAGTTTTAACCCTTGAGGACTTAGATAATAGTTTGAAAGATGCTTTTAAAATCCTTAAGGGGAGAAAAATACTCGTTGTTAGCGAGGGATCCATTAAGGAGGTTGAGATAACTGATGAAGGGTGGAGCCTTCTTAAGAGGGGCATTGAAGTGGTTGAGGAGATAACGCAGTTAACTCCAGAGCTTATAGTGACTGGTAAATGGCGTGAAAAGCGAATCCTAAAGTATGATATTAAGGCTCCCGCGCCAAGAGTTTGGCCTGGGAAAAAGCATCCATACCTGCGATTCCTAGATGAGGTTCGAGAGAAGCTTGTTGCATTAGGCTTTAAGGAGATGAATGGACCTACTGTCGAAATAAGCTTCTTTAATTGCGACGGGCTCTATATGCCTCAAGACCATCCCGCCAGAGAGATTCATGACATGTATCTTGTTAAGGATCCGGAGTATGGTGACTTAAACCCCTACATGAGGCTTCTTGAGCAGGTTAAGGAGACCCATGAGAATGGGTGGAGGACTGGTTCGAAGGGTTGGGGGTATAAGTTCTCGCTTCTTATGGCCGCAAGGCTGATTTTGCGTAGCCATACAACGGCTGTAAGCGTAAGAACACTTATAAGCGAGGATCTTGAGATACCTGGAAAATACTTTGCCATAGCCCGCTGCTACAGACCTGAACTCATGGATAAAACCCATTTAAGCGAGTTCAACCAAGTTGAAGGCATAGTTGTGGGTGAAGATTTAACGTTACGTGATCTGCTCGGCATACTTGAGCGCTTCGCTAAAGATATAGCGGGGGCGGATAAGGTTAGGTTCAAGCCAGATTACTTCCCGTTTACTGAGCCGAGCGTTGAGCTATCTGCCTATAAGGAAGGTTATGGTTGGATGGAGTTTGGCGGCTCCGGAATATTTCGTCCGGAAGTTACGCTGCCACTCGGCATCAATGTCCCGGTTTTAGCCTGGGGTCTAGGCGTCGACAGATTATTCATGATGAAGGCTGGGGTAAATGATATACGCCAATTATTCACTCATGACCTCAATTGGCTTAGAAGGAAGGAGG
>JAWBZG010000005.1:0-38175 GCA_038866525.1 Bathyarchaeia archaeon | reverse complement strand
ATGACTAAGGGTAAAGCCGACCCCGAGCTCACAAATAGGATAGTGAGAAGAAAGCTGGAGGAGGTTAAGAGAACTATCCAAAACGCTGGCTAGCGTTCCGCCGAATAAGTCACTCAATGGTTTTCTCGATGCCTAACCCTAAAGCTCTCCTTATAAATCTGTAAGCGTTAAAAGCGGCTTCCCGATCTGAAACAAGGTCTACAGCTGGGCTGAGCAAACATATTCCCTCAACCCCGCGGATCTTCGCCAACCCTAAGAGAACTCCAGACATACCCACGATTCTGCCACCATCATAGGTAATTGCTCCCACTAAATTATAGTCGAAAACTATGTCTCTGGAGGTTCCCGCAACATACACATTGTTTTGGGGGTAGGTTGACGGAAACCCATCCACAGCTATAATGAACCTGCAGCCTAGATTGCTCACAAAGTCTAAAATGTCACCGCATAGCTCATAGAAAGCCGGTATGTCCTCAATGGGCGGCTGCGCGTCGCCCATGAGCAAAACTAGGTCCCTCTCACTCGATGCGAAAAAGCTGCATTTTAGTAGTCTGCATATCCCATTGGAATCTACGGCTACATAGTCGGGGAGCGTTGGCGAATATAGCTCCGCGAACAATTCAGCATCCAAGAATTCTATAAGGAGGTTTACGGCGGTCACGCCAACATTCCCTACGCCTGGGAAACCGGCTATCAGAGTTGGTCTCCTAAAGCTCTGTTGAGAGATCAGTCTTATGTAGGCTTTATCCAACCCTAATCTCCAAAAAATAACATCGAAATCGTCAATTTAACTATTGCTAGGCTCCGCGCTCTTTGGGCACTAATCTTTAGAAGCCTATTCCGGTTTAATTTGGAGCCCAATAATCTCTTAGAGAATAGTATAGGTTGCGGTATATTTTACTGTAAATTCTGTTGTATATTTTCACCCTCTCACCATCTGGATACTTAACTGTTGTGAACCTAACCGTTTTCTCACAAGCCTCCTTAAAATCCCGATATATTCCAATGCCTATGCCCGCCAGAAGCGCGGCGCCGAAAGCGGGATCTTCTTCAACGTCAACCTTTAAAACTTTTGAATTAAATATGTCCGCCTGTATCTGCAGCCATAAATCGCTTCTAGCGCCGCCCCCGCGCGCAACGATGCTCTCGACTTTAACCCCCAGCTCCTTAAACACTTCAATGCAGTCTCTTAGAGCGAAAACAACCCCCTCCATGATCGCCCTAACGAAATGACTTCTCTTATGGTTAAGCGTTAACCCGAAGAATCCTCCCCTAGCGGATGGATCCATGTGGGGGGATCTTTCGCCCAAAAGATATGGGAGGAAAACTAACCCATTACATCCGGGCTCAGATAGCTCGGCTTCCCTGGAAAGCAGCTCGTAGGGGTTGATGTTGCATAGCGAGCCGACAACGCTCTCAGCTTGCGCAAAATTATCTCTAAACCACTTAAGCGATAAGCCCGCTGACAATATTGCTCCCTGAAGGCACCATTTCCCCGGAACAACGTGGCAGAAGGTGTGAACCCTATATTTAGGGTCAAATTTAAACTCGTTTATCGCTGCGAATACTTGTCCGCCTGTCCCAATATTTGAGGAGATTAAGCCAGGCTCGATTACGCCGCAGCCCATAGCCCCAACCTGCGAGTCTCCGCCACCGGCGACTACCGGCGTGCCTGCGCTTAAGCCGGTCTCTCTTGAAGCATCCGCTGTAACCTCGCCCGCAATCTGCATGGATTCGAGCACCTCTGGAAAGATATCTCTCGGAAAATCAAGGCTCGATATTATGTGGTCTGACCACATCCTCCTCCCCACATCGAAAAGAAGCGTTGCTGAAGCATCTGAGAAATCCGTGTTTAGGGATCCAGTTAACCTAAACCTAACGTAGTCTTTCGGCAGAAGAACCTTAAATATTTTATTGAATATTTGGGGTTCATTCTTCTTAATCCATAGGAGCGTTGGTCCGGTGAAGCCGGGCATAATGAGGTTGCTCACTATTTTCAGAACTTTCTCTCTTCCAATCTTCTTATAAATCTCGTCGCATTCATTAAGGCTTCTCTTATCAAGCCATATTATCGCATCCCTCAGGGGCTCTCCATTTTTTCCTAGGATCACGGTTCCATGCATCTGTCCAGAAAACCCCACGGCTGAAATATCGCTGCCCTTAACTCCGGCTTCCTTTAAGGCTCTTCTAACGGAGACTTTAGTTGCAGTCCACCATGCTTCCGGATCCTGCTCAGCATAACCTTCTAAAGGCGACTTAACAGGATACTCCATAGACGACTTAGCTATCGTTTTTCCTAAATGATCTATGATTAAAACCTTTGTGCTCGAAGTACCTATATCTATGCCCATTAAATACATTGGAGGCACCAAACTTATTTCTATAAATTTTAAGTTTAATCTTTTAGGTGAATCAATGGAGCTGAGATGGGATCCAATACTTCGTGAGTGGATCATAGTTTCAGATGAGAGGGGTAAACGACCACTACTGCCGGAGAACTTTTGCCCATTCTGTCCCGGATCAGAGGAGGTTCCGAGCTCAGGTTGGACCGTCCTGAGCATACCGAACAAGTTTCCGTCCCTGTGCCCGGATCCGCCTGAGCCTAGAGTTAAGTCCGATAGGTTCTACCGCTGCATGAAGTCGAGGGGGGTTTGCGAGGTTGTGATCTATACGCCTAAGCATGATGCCACCCTAGCCGACTTAAGCGTCGAAAACATCAGGGCGGTCATCGACCTATGGGCTGAAAGATTCGAGGAGCTGGGCAAAAGGAGCTACGTGAAGTATGTTTTCATATTCGAGAATAAGGGGCGGGTGATAGGCGTCACCCTGGACCACCCGCACGGACAAATATACGCTTTCCCATTCATACCGCCGATCATTAAACGCGAGCTTGAATCAAGCAGACGCTACTGGAAGAAGAGCGGAAAATGCCTATTCTGCGCGGTGATAGAGAGGGAGAAAAGCGACGCTGTGCGCGTCGTATGCGAAAACGACGACTTCATATGTTTCCTGCCGTTCTTCGCGCGCTGGCCTTACGGCGTTCACATTTATCCTAAGAGGCATGTCGGCGCCATAACTGATCTATCCGATGGTGAGAGGAATTCTTTCGCCTCAATCTTAAAGCGCGTTTTAAGAAAGTTTGATAACCTCTTCAACATGAGTTTCCCATACATGATGGTTTTACATCAGAGGCCTACGGATAACAGGCAGTACTCATTCTATCATTTTCACGTGGAGTTTTATCCGCCGTACAGGGAGAAGAATAAGATAAAGTATTTTGCGAGCGTTGAGACGGGAGCTGGAACAGTGACGTTTGATTATGCGCCTGAGGAGAAGGCGAAAGAATTAAGGGAGAGCCCGGAAATATAGAGGTTGTTAGAGGTCGCTGCCCATGGTTGCTCAGTTCGTCGTTTCCTCCCCTGGTAGAGCTGATTTCCTAAATACTCACCAGGATTATAAGGGGCTCCCAGTTGTCCCGGCAGCAATAAACCTGAGACTATATGTTTCAGCAACTCTTTCAGGCGGAGACAAATTTAACGTGAGGTCGCTCGACCTGGAAAGATACGGTGAACCATCCGTGGACTCGTTCCCCATAGGGATAAACGAGATGGAGAAGGGTAAGTTCTTTGGCAACTATCTTCGTGGAGTTATAAACGTTCTCGTTAAAAGGGGTTTTGCGGGCAGGATTAGGGGGATGGATATAACTATTAGAAGCAATATACCGATAGGCTCGGGGCTAGCTAGCAGCGCAGCCCTCGAGGTTGCGTTCACGGAGCTATTAAACCACGTGTTTGACCTGAAATTAAGCAGAAGAGATGTGGCTGAAATATCGTTCTCCGCGGAGAACGAGGAGGCGGGCATACCCTGCGGTAGGCTGGATCAGTATGGCGTAGCCTTCGGGGGGATTATTAAAATTGATTGTAGGCCGCCATATGGGGTTGAGGAGCTCCCATTCAGGGATTTAGCCTTCGCAATAGTGGATTCCGGTATAAGGCATTCTACCGGGGATATTCATCCAAAGAGGCAGGCTGAGATAAACGCTGGCCTAAAAACCCTCATGGAGAGCGCTTCTGTTCCAGAACATGTGAAGCGTAGGCTCGGATACAGGTTTGATCAGCCGAGGTGGGGGGATCTCGGCGAAGAAGAGCTTGAAGACTATCTATCAATCCTGAATGAAAACTCGAGGAAAAGAATATTGTTCACTCTCAGGATGCATAAGCTAACTATGGTCGCCTTGAAGGTGCTTAGGTTTGAGAGGGTTAGGGAGAACGACCTCACATCAATCCTCGATGAAGGCGCGCTAAGAAGGATCCGAAGGGCTTCTAGCGGTGAGATAAATTATGTGGTTTTAGGCGAAATAATGAATGCTCAGCATGCTCTCCTAAGAGATCTCTACGATGTAAGTTTACCTGAAATCGAAAGGATCTGTGAAGCAGCCCTGAATGCGGGAGCTTATGGAGCTAAGCTATCCGGGGCTGGAATGGGCGGGAGCATAATAGCTCTAGTTAGAGACAGGGAAGTTGGAGAGAAAGTTATTGAAGAATGTGTTTCTGCAGGCGCGAGAAACGGTTGGTTCTCAGAGATCGGCGAGGGCGTAAGGGTTGAGAAAACAACAAAAATATAGAGCGCCAAAAGCATATTTTTAATTGAGCAGAAATGGTTACGAATCTACCGGCTGAAGCTAAAGCTAAATGGGCTGAGGTTGTAGCCTGCCGTTCACCCCAAGAAAAGATAAGGTTAATGCGCGAATTCCTCTCACTAGTCCCGAAACATAAGGGGACGAGTAAGCTCGTAGCTAACGTTAAGCGTAGAATAGCTGAGCTCGAGCGGGAGCTGGAGCGCTCAAAGGCTCGGAGGAAAGGCGGTGGGGGCGGATTCGCTATACCGAAAGAAGGTGCTGGACAGATAGTTATTTTAGGGCCGCCAAACGTTGGTAAGAGCAGCCTACTTGTCTCTACGACTAACGCTAAACCGGAGATAAGTCCACTCCCATTTACAACTCAGAAGCCGATTCCAGGCATGCTTCAATTCGAAGACATACAGTTTCAGCTCGTTGAGGCGCCAGCTATAGTTGAGGGTGCGTCCGAGGGAAGGATGGGGGGTACACAGATACTTGGTTTAGCGCGTAACGCTGATGGTCTGATAGTTATGGTTGACCTATCAAATGATCCGATAGGGCAGCTGTCTATGGTGTTATCGGAGCTAGATAAGGCTGGGATTCTAGTTAAGAAGCCCGAAGGAGAAGTTGAAATAATAAGGAGACCCTACGGTGCAGGCATTCAAATCATAAACCACGGCGTGCTGGTTGACTGCACCTATGGGGATGTGAAAGATTTGCTGGCCAGCTACAGGATTACTTCAGCCCTAGTTAAGATAAGCGGCAAAGTAAGCTTAGATGATATTGAAGCATCCTTGTTCTCGAATAGCGTTTATAAGCCGACGGTGATAATTGCAAATAAGTCTGATTTGCCGGGCGCTAAGGCAAATATCGCTCAACTGAAAGGCTATTTAGAGGAGCAGGGATTACCGTTTCTCATAGCCTCATGCTTAAGGAACGAAGGCTTAAGGGATCTTGGAAAAATCATCTTTAATATGCTTGGAATAATAAGGGTTTATACTAAGGAGCCCTCGTCAAAAGAGCCTTCTAAAAAACCCCTAGTGGTCAAGGAGGGAACTGAGGTGATAGAGGTTGCTAAGAGATTGCACACGGAAATGTATAAAGGGTTTAAATATGCTAGAGTTTGGGGGCCGAGCGCAAAGTATCCCGGCGAAAGGGTTGGATCTAACCACGTATTAATGGACGGGGACGTTGTGGAGATACATTATTAGGCGTCTATGTCCTCTGTTGAGATGCCTAACGCCTTCAGTATCATCTTACAGCCCTCAAATGTTACTTTATCGCCAACCATGATATCGTCTCTCACAGGCTCAATCATGAAACCCTTATAGAGCCCCGATGGATTAAGTATATAGAATGCCTGTATAACGAACAGGAGAAGGTTCAGCTCCCTGCTTGAGAGATGCTGTTCAAGAGCCCTGCGCTGAGCCCTTGTTAAATGTACTCTTTTACTTAAAGCCTCCATAATGCCCTCTTTATCATCATCCATAACTCTAAGCAAATCATCCAGAGTCACCTTATGCTCCTTTAAATAATCTTTTAATGCTCTTCTGAGCGGTATGTAGTCTTCGCCGCTCATATCTCCGCCATAAATTATGCATTTTTCTGGCAAATTAACTTTTATAAGGCTGCCACTAAAATATTTTTGCTGTTAGAGGTTGAGGGTTTGAGAGGAGTCTACGCATGTCAAGTTTAGATGAAGCCCGTATTCGATGCCCGAACTGCGGTAGAAGAGTCCCAGCTATGAGATACTGTATTTACTGCGGAGCACAGTTACCGACAGCCGCACCACAGCAAATCGAGAGACCGAGGCCTCTAGAGGCTCCCCCGCCAGTCCCACCGCTTGTCCCACCTCCAACACAGCCAGCTCAGCCAAGCCCAGCTCCATCACCAATCGGGCTTGAAGGTGAAGCGGCGAGCTTAATGTCCAATATATCAACCCTTTACGCTAGGAAAATAGCTCTCTTTAAGCTCTTCCAGTCGGGCGAGGTCTCAGAGAGCGTTTTCCTAAAGCTCTACAATGAGTATAGTGGCAAATTAAGTGAGCTGCTTAACATGCGTGTTCGTAAACTTGAGGAGCTTAGGAGGAGGCTCGAGGATATTGATAGGCGTTTAAGTGATATTGCTTTAAGCATCGAGGAGCTAAGCGTCCGCTACAAAATCGGCGAAGTTGACTTAAACACCTTCTCGCAGAGATCTGAGAAGCTGAAGATTGAGCAGAGGGAATTCGAGAACATGGCTAAGAGCATTAAGGCCGCCCTTGGGAGGCTTGAGAAGATGCTTGGAGACAAATCCCCAAGCGAAATAAAGGATATGGAATCCAGTTTGCAGGCGGCATATGACGCTATAAGAAGAATGGTTGAGGAGGGAAAGATTTCAAACAGCGTGCTCAATAATGTTAAGGTGGATGTTGAGGAAACCTTAGCCTTCCTAGACTCGCTGATCAGAGATAGGAAGGAGAGGGAGAAAGCCCTTAGGGAGGATCTTGAGGCTTTACACGCGAGATATAAGATTGGCGAAATAACGATTGAAGAATACGAGCGAAAGAAGAGGGAGATACAGGAAGAGATCGGTAAGGTCTGGAAAGAATAAGCGGTCTTAACCCCCTTTAAGAAATAGCGTTAAGCGTTAAACTGCGAAAAATATCGTTTTGACAAATGAGTATGATGGAACTTAGAACCTAGATTTTCTGTTGATCTCTACCTTAAGAAATAGCTTAAGCGACAACGCGATGATTGACGTAATTATAAGCCTTAAAGTTTGATTCCGGTTAACCTATTTTATTCTCACAACATTATTCCTCTCTACTCTCAATATTATTGGAAATAGATTTTCGAATACCGCTTTGACTTTCTCGTCGTGCGCTTCACTAATAAGGAATAGGGATACAATTTTATGGGAGGACGCAAGCTCTATGGCGCTTCTTGTAAACCTATAAGATCTCTTAAACCCTATAGAGTAGATTAGGTCTGTAAGATCATCCACAAGTAGCGAATGCATGTTTTTTACAGCTAGAGAGATGTCTCCGAGCAAGTAAGCTAAATCATAAATGGGTAACTCGGCTTCGCGGCGCGATAAAACGTTTTTCTGAGTAACCTCCGACGACAAGTAGAAAATATGCGCTTGTTCCCTGGGCAAATACTCTAATATCTTTGAACCCTTTCTAGTGAATACCGTCAACTCCTCGCAGTTAGCTAAAACCTCACGGATATAAAGCTCAACTATATCTTCATACTTCTCTGAAGGGTTTATCTCCATTAAAATAGGCTTTCCAAACAAGTCCTTGTGTAAAAGACCGAATAGACGTGAAAATCCGTCAAGGTGGTCCTCAGAAAAACCTTTGGGTAGGAAAACATCTCGGAATCTGCCATCCGCTATCTTGTAGATCAACCTGTTCTTCTTTAAGAAGTTCTCATGGGACTTAAGTAGTACAATGTTGTCGTTCTCGATGACTGGAAGTATATCATTCCAAAAATTTATTAGATCATTTATAACTCCAAATGGCAGCTTCCCTTCCTCAATCTTCTCCAGCGTTTTATCTACAATTTTGGTTAGCTGAGAACTATCTATCTCCCCCTTAACAGTTATCTTTCCATCCGAAATTTCCACATTATCGCTTATCCCAAGCTCCAGCAAATATCTGTCATACTTGAGGTAATGTTGACCTAATACGTCTTTTTGCAGCGAATTGAAGATTTTCTGGAGGAACAGAGAGACGCTCTCATGCAATCCTTTCGGTAGTGTTGGGGAGTATATTTCTTGCCATTTCTCTTCAAGCGATATGCTATATGCCATTACAATTAGCCCTATAATTATGGTGATGCCGCCCAAAGGGACGGCTTCAGGTAATATATATAGAATGGTGTTTGAAATTGCAAAGCCGAGAGCGAAAAACAAGCTGAATCCTAAGAATATTAACTTATATTTTTTCCTAATAAATTGTGACCGGCTGCTCTTAATCGGCTTTAATATCCAGACGTAGTTTAATAACCCGTAAATTATGTAGAGCAACATTGGTAGTGAAGAGACGAGATAAGACTCCCCTAATGCAAAAATATATGACCAGCCATGTTCCGTCCAAAATACTTTAATGGGCAAATATGGTACGCCAAGTATGAAGAAGGCAACATTAGGCACAATCGCTACTAAGGTGTATATCATTTTCCCATTTTGAAGGAAAAGAATTGTGAGAAAAATCATTGAAAATGTTAATGAAGCGAAGCCTGTGCTTATCTTAAAGAATATTTCAGATAGAGGTTCATTAGGGGCATTTCTATGGAGAAAAATCAAGAATTGCCATATAGCTAGAAAAACTGAGAACATCATGAAGAATTTTGATGGGGTAGAATAGCGGCTTTTACGAAGAACATAGGTTCCTAACGTGAGAGATAAGATTCCTGCCACAATATACTGGATCGTAACGGGAACAAAGTGCCACTCCATGTCTTTAAATCGTCTCCAATAGATCCACGATCTCCTTTTTTTGAAGAGGTATTATTTTTGGCGGTTTTATCTGCCCTATTTCCGCACCCTCTTTCACCATCTTCATTGAGTATCGTAGGAAGGCGCCTCCTCTCAAATACTTAACTCTAATAACATCAGATGGCTTCTTTATGGAAAAGTCCCTTATAAAATTCTGAAAGTCGGGAAAAGTCTTGGAAAGCGCATTAAATATGATTTTTGCAGCCTCCTCCTCCGAATACCTCCAAGGTCTCTCCATGAGAACATATAATTGTTCATCTCCTTCACGGATCTCCTTTGTAACCGCCCACTTCTCAAAGTACTTTAACCCAGCCTCCCTTAGAGCGTTTGAAAATATCCTTTCAGTGATCCTAAAGTATCCATAAAAATCTAACAATTCATTAACTCTAGCTTTAAAGATAAAGTACGGCATGCCGTCGTCTCTGAAATCAACGACGGTTAAGAGGTCACCTATTCTATACCTGATAAGCATGGATTGTATTGTAGTTACTACCAGTTCATATGTTTCTCCCCTCTTAAGTTCATCTATCTTCTTCACATTACTTTTTTCATCAATAAACTCATAGTAACCAGTCTTCAAAATTGGAATTAAACATTCTTTTCTGTCCGGGGGACCGCACATGAGTACTGGGAACTCGGTGGAAGCGTACACATTAGTTGGCTCAACCCCAAACTCTTGAATAAAAAGGCTCTTATATGGCTCTATATTCACACCGGCGACACTTATACCTTTAAGTGGTAAAAGATCTCTCAGCCTCTCATACCTTTTACTGAAGTGAGATAGAAGCCATCTGAAGGACATATAGATTTTTGCGAGTCCAAGGTTCAGTGACTTATAATACTCCCTAAATACTTCCGTTTTATTCTTCAAATACCTGCATACTAAGTGGAAAAAGGCAGTTTCCCCTCCGGCAACGGTAGGTTTTGTCCCTCTTTCAATTTCCTTCAGAATCATCCATAATCTCTTGCCTAGGTTAGTCTCCCCCTCAATAACCTCTGGTGGAGGAATCATATTAAAGTGCTTACTACTTAACAAAACGCTCCATCCGGAAAGGTAGGGCAAGGGGGCAGCGAGTTGTAGACCTCTTTCCCCCTCCCTGATCTTAGTCTCTCCCCAACTTTCGCTGCACGTTAGGGCTGCCACCGTTAACAAGTTCTCTTCGAAAATCTTCAAATTAGTGATGCTGTGGGCTATCCATTTAGGCTCTCCGGTTGTGCCACTCGTCTTCGCGGCGAAGCCGAAATTATCAATCATCCATCCATCCACGATAGGCTTTAGCTCAGTAAATATCCCCGAGTAGTAGTCAAAAAGGCGCTCTCCTCTTCTAGGTTTTCTCGCAATTATTCTCTCTATTCTTGAGGCGAACTCCTGTAAAGCGGGATAATCCCCATAGGTTGTTAATGGTGTATCTTCAAACTTTTCGATCTTCACATTATACTTATTCACTAAGTATTGCGCTGTCTTCGTCTTCTTCCATTTCTCGAAATTCTCCTCGATAATCTTCTCGGAGTATGCAATTTGCTCGGAAAATGGTTTTTCAAGAAAACTGCAATACTTATCCCATATCTCCTTCTCGTTCATCATGGTTTCTACCTCCCAGCTTCCGGATAGGGCAGCATCTCTATCCCGATGTTTTTTGAAATATTGTACTGATAGTATCTTAGGTTCAGCTCAGTCCCCCGCATCTTTAAAACTATTAGTCTCCTTCGGAGCAGGTTTCCTCGGGGGTTCATTTCGAGTAAAATTATCCCATCAGATAAAAACTCTTCAACACCAGTACCAAGAGTACTCTCACCCCAAGGGATCTCAGTTGTTAGTAATGTTGTGCACCCCAATCCACGCAATGCTTTCTGAAGGATTGACATCATTATTCTTATTTCAGCCGTTCCTCCTAATGAGGTAGTTAAGGCTGTTATAGAGTCAATAACCAGTCTCTCAGCATCTAAGGCTTTAACAGCCTTAATTATTTCCTCAATTACAATCTCTATGTTTTCAGCCCCTTTTATAGAAATGAAGTCTAGGATTGTCACTAACCGCTTTTTCTGAAGATCGTCAAAATTCCATCCAAGAGTAAGCATGTTGTCTTTAAAGAAGTCGGCGCTTTCCTCAAATGTTACAAAAACACCTTTCTCCTCATACTTCACTGCTCCAAAATATATGAATTGAGCCGCAAATATGGTTTTACCGGTTCCTGGGCCTCCAGCTACTAGAATAGTGCTCCCTCTTGGGAAGCCGCCCTGTAGTATTTCGTCGAGTTTCTCGATTCCAGTTGGAACCCTCCTCATATATGTTTCACCACCAAAACATAATTTATGTATCGCTCATACCGTGTGCAATTATGGATGATTCAGCCACTTTCCTTAAAAACAAGCGTATCTCCTCGGTGGATCTCTGATCGCCGTTACGCATGAGCTCTAGGAAAAGCTCGGGGCTCATGTTTAAATTAGATTCTTTGTTAATGCCATCCACTAAAATGTTAATTAAAATTTTTGTTCCTGCACCGAGAATTTTCTCCATGCCGGAGTAAAGGGTTCTCGGGCTTTCCCAAAGAACCTCAAATGGGTCACGCCCAAAATCCTTCTCCAAAAAGAAAAGTAACGCCTTTCCAGCAGATTCGCCTAATACGGAATAAATAGTCTCCCTACAAATTTTACTAACAGCATTAATGATAAGTTCCTCACTATTATTAATCAAGATTCCACCTAAAAATAATTTTTCTTCTTCCATTAAATTTATAATTTACTATTATCCACTCATATTACTCTATTGACGTAACATTGATGAGGGGCGCGGAAATAATAAAAATACATGAAAGTCAGTTTGAGAGAAAAGCGAAGATAAATCTCTGAGACCAGCGTTTAGATTTGATAGTCTTTCATTGAGGTTTTCGTCCCTTAAGTCGTCAATACTGTTTAGCAATCTATTTATATCCCTATCTTAACCCAATATGTGTGGAAAACGTGCTCATAAAGAGGTCTGTCATCGATAGCGTCCTTAGCTACGCTAAATTTTGTCATCCTAGAGAAGGAATACTTCTCTTAAGGGGAAAAATCAGGAAAGGCGCTATTCTAGTTGAAGAGGTTGAAATTCCGCCATTGAGTACTCGAGGCAAGGGGTTCTCAGCTTTTCCGGCACATATGCTTCCAGTGGACTTCTCGATTATAGGTACTTTCCATTCCCATCCGTCTGGCATCCTCCACCCATCTACAGCGGATTTAAACAACTTTTATGGAAGGATAATGATGATAGCTGCTTACCCATATATATCCGAGAGCAATATTATTATTGTAGATAGAGATGGCAGAAAATTGAACTATAAGATTGTTGATGATCATAGTGGCGGTGTTCGAAGTGAGCTGTGAAAGCAGAGAGGATAAAGTGGCTGTAATTGCAAAGAGCCTGGTTAATTCTAGGGCATTAAAGTTTGGCAGCTTTGTTTTAAAGTCGGGCGTCACAAGCCCATATTATATTGATCTATCTTGGCTTCTCTCTTCTCCGGAAGATTTCAAGAGGGTTGCATGCGTGGTGGCTGAGGAGATGCGGCGGATAATTCTTGAGAGAAGCATAGATAAGCTTGCAACTATTGAGCTTAAGGGCGCATTAATACTGCCACATATAGCCTGCATCCTGAATACTCCGTGCATAATTGTTAGGAAAGAGAGCAAAGCGTACGGCTTGACCGGGAGAATATCTGGTGGAGAAATAAGAAAAGGCGAGCGCTTCATCTTTTTTGATGATGTAATAACCGATGGCAGATCAAAGGTTGAGGGAATTAAACCGATTGAGGAGATGGGCGGCATAATTGACACCGTGATGGTTGTGGTAGATAGGGAGCAGGGGGGAAGAGAGTACCTTGAGAGAATAGGCTACAGAGTTAAACCCATAACAACCATTTCGGAAATAGTGAAAAAGCTTTTAGAGATGAACAGCATTCCACGGGAGCTCGCTGAAGAAATAATGGGATACGTGAGAAGTGAGGCAAAAATCCAGCCTTAACATTTCCTCAAGCTAGAACTAGAAGATTATGATAACCTGTAGTTCCCAGCGTTAAAAACCCATTAACAATTTCTCCTTTTATGGAGCGGTTTTGACGGAAAACTTAAACAGCCTATTACTTAATTCTTTAAAATTCTTTATCTAAGAACTCTGCGAATTGATTTTTCCCGAGAGAAAAACTTAATAGTTAAGGTTGTTATGAAATTCTCTATTACCCTAGTGATGCGGATGCAATATGATGACCTCGGAACCCTATTCCGCTAAACTGAGTAAGACGGGTATGCTGCTCCCGTATAATACTAGGACCGAGAGGCGCCTAGCAGACTTACGTGAGTATTTCTCAGACAAGCGTGCTGTTGAGGATGCGCTTTCAAAAGGTGAAAATCCATTAATTTATGTTGTATATGAGATAAGCCGAAAGACGGAAGGGGAGCTTAATGTCGGCTGCACAATTATCTATCCGGGGAAAGTTGGAGATGAATACTATTTCACTAAAGGGCATTTCCATGTGAAGGAGGCGACGAGCGAGGTTTACATCGGGATGAGCGGTGAGGGATTAATTCTAATGCAGGATAAGGAGGGTAGAGTTTTCATTGAAGAAATAAAGCCTGAAATGATAGTCTATATTCCGCCAGGGCTAGCGCACCGCTCGGTGAACACCGGTAGAACTGAGCTCGTCTTCCTAGCCATATACCCGTCAGATTCAGGGCACGACTATGAGACGATAAGGAAGCGGGGTTTCGCGAAGCTCATAGTTGAGAGAGATGGGAGACCCGCGGTAATCGATAATCCAAACTATGGGAGAGATTGAGATAAAAATATCCTCTAAGGCTCAACTTAAAAGACTTAAATTCTCCCGGCCCCCTCCTAATATTTTACGTTTCCTAACATAAGGATGAAGGAAAAAGAAATTTAATCGCTCTTAAAATGGAGGGAATAGGCTCTTCAATTTGCGTTAAAGAGAATTTTATAAGGGGATTTTTATGGGAAGAATATTTAGCTCCGTTCTGGAGACTATCGGTAACACCCCCCTAATACGCTTAAATAAGATTGCTGAAGGCT
This sequence comes from Bathyarchaeia archaeon, assembly GCA_038866525.1. Lineage (GTDB taxonomy): Archaea > Thermoproteota > Bathyarchaeia > Bathyarchaeales > DTEX01 > DTEX01. The sequence continues at coordinate 24,016 of JAWBZG010000005.1, read as the reverse complement.
TAGATTGCACAATCCTAGCTAAACTTGAATCCCGTAATCCAGGCGGGAGCGTTAAGGATAGAATATGTTTAAGCATGATATCTGAAGCCGAGCGCCTCGGGCTAATCGATAAGAATACCGTGATTATAGAGCCTACAAGCGGGAATACCGGTATAGGGCTAGCGATGGTCGCCGCGGTCAAGGGCTATAGGCTGATAATAGTCATGCCAGAGAACGTGAGTGTTGAGCGAAGGAAGATTCTCAGGGCTTATGGAGCCGAAGTAATTTTAACGCCTAAAGAGGAGGGTATGGTTGGCGCCATAAAGAAGGCTGAGGAGCTCGCCTCAAAAATACCGAACTCCTTTATGCCAAACCAGTTTAGAAATCCGGCTAACCCAAAGTCACATAGGGAGACAACGGGTCCAGAGATATGGCGTGACACCGATGGGAAAATAGATGTGTTTGTTGCTGGGGTTGGAACGGGCGGCACGATAACCGGCGTAGCGGAATATATAAAGCCCTTAAAACCCGGTTTCCGCGTCGTGGCTGTTGAGCCGTACGGTTCTCCGGTTCTAAGCGGGGGTAAACCAGGGCATCATATGATTCAGGGAATAGGCGCCGGCTTCATACCGAATGTACTTAGGCTCGACTTGATAGATGAAGTTATAAGGGTTAGGGATGAGGACGCCATTAAAACAGCTAGGCTTTTAGCTAGAAAGGAAGGCCTGCTCGTTGGGATATCGTCTGGGGCAGCTGTATACGCAGCCCTCGAGGTTGCCAAGAGACCGGAGAGCAAGGGCAAGCTAATAGTCGCTTTATTACCAGACACCGGAGAACGCTACTTAAGCACACCACTCTTTAGTGAAGAACCGATAGATTTTTCCATAACCTCTCTCTAAGAAATTAAAATCTAATATAGCATGGCGATAGCAGATGGATGAGGCTAAAGTAAAGGTAGAGAACGATTTCCTTGAAAAGATAGATAAAGTGGCACGGGTATGGGCTTCAAGGCAGATGCTTGAGCTTCTGATGGAGGGAGAAGAGCGCCGTGAAGATAATTGGCTTGAAGATGGTCTGCCGAAACTAATCGATAGGATAGTTGAGAGCTATAAGGAGCATGGCGGTGTAAACTGGTCCGATGGAGAGGATCTTCCATCTAAGCAGGTGATTATAGAGATTCTAGAAGACTTATTATCCATAATCTTTCCAGGATATTTTGGAAACACTAAAATCGATAGGTTTAATGTGAGGTATTTCGTTGGAAACCTTCTCAACTCAATATACTCTAGGCTCGTGAACGAGGTGGAGAAAAGCCTAAAATACCTTTCCAGAAAGTTTGGGGTTGCCTCTGAGGAGGTTTGCCGGAGAAGGGCGCGGGTAATCGTGAGGGAGGTTCTCGAAAAGATCCCGGAGATTAGGGCTATATTAAGCGGGGACATACAAGCAGCCTACGACGGCGACCCTGCTGCTAAAAGCACAGACGAGGTTATACTAAGCTATCCATGCGTTTTAGCCATCGCAACCTATAGGATTGCGCATGAGCTCTATATTAGGGGTGTGCCGCTAATACCGCGGATAATGACCGAATACGCGCACTCGAAGACCGGCATAGATATTCATCCAGGAGCAAAAATTGGGAGAAACTTCTTCATAGATCACGGAACCGGCGTGGTTATCGGCGAGACAACCGAGATAGGCGATAACGTTAAGATTTACCAGGGCGTTACTCTTGGAGCGTTAAGCTTTCCGAGGGATGAGAGGGGTAAAATAATTAAGGGCTTAAAGAGGCATCCGACCGTGGGAAACAACGTCGTCATATATTCTGGTGCAACTATTTTAGGCGGTGAGACAGTTATAGGCGACGACGCGGTTATAGGCGGAAACGCCTGGATAACGTCGTCGATCCCCGCTGGAACAAAGGTGATAGTTGCGCCGCCAAAACTCTACTATAGGAATAGCGCGGAAAATGAGAACATAGATTCAAACCAGCAGTAAACAACCTTAACCGGCGGGGAGGGTGGAAGGGAGCTATCCCAGGATAATTGAGACATCAGTGTTCCAGTTATAGCGCTAACCATCATGCGGATGCTAATGCGGAAGCTTAACCACTCCATCAAAGAATCTAGAACCTGAAAAGGCAAGATTCTATCTTCTTATCGAGATTTCAGCCCAGAAAAACCTCTTTTCGCAGCAATATACTCCGAGTTAAGCTGAGCAAAACCTTATTATTTCACCATACATTTTTATAGGCTTAGCTCGAAATGAAGGGATGAGCGGGGGATGCTGGAGGCAGTCTTCGAAAGCCTAGGGTTAATCGGCAACGCCATAATACTCTTAGTTGGAATGCTGACCCTGGACAAGTCAAGCGACCTAGCGATAGACAATTCCGTGGAAATCGCTAAGATAACTGGGCTGGGGAAAACAACGATAGGCTTTCTACTTATTGCCTCATTCACAACCTTGCCGGAGCTCTCAGTCTCAATATTTTCCACAATGGATCCGGAGGCGATTGGCATCGCGATAGGGAATGTTTTAGGCTCAAATATCGTAAATGTCTGCCTAATATTAGGGCTGTGCTTCCTAATATTGTCACTGAAGAGTCAAGGCAGAATTTATCGATTCAGCAATAAGACATCTGAAGAAGTGAGAGACCTATACTTTGGGCTCTTCATAGCCTCACTTATACCATTAGCCCTGATCTACATTGGTTATGCGAGCAGCATTATAGGGGCGATTCTAATAACAATATTCGTTTTCCACAATATTCAGATGATTAGATCTAAGAGGAATAAGGAAGTCTACAGTTTAAGTGAGAGAGGTAAAGTAACTAGATACGTTCTACTGACGCTTTTAGGCGTTATTGGGGTAGTTGCCAGCGCATATTTTATAGTTGAATCCGCCTCCTACATCGCTGAGGCGCTTGGCGTTCCAAGGGTTGTGATCGGCGCAACAATAGTGGCTTTCGGTACAAGTTTACCCGAGCTCGCGAACGGCATTAACGCTACGAGGAAAGGGCATATTGAATTGGTGCTGGGCAATATTGTTGGAAGCGGGTTCGTGAACATAACGCTGATTTTAGGCGTAGCGTTAATGGGAGGCCCCTTCCGAGTTAATATGGCTGCATACTCAAGCCTTGTTATGTTCTCAATTATGGCAAATCTCCTACTCTGGTATTTCCTCTCAGGAGAAAGAATAGGTTGGAGGGAAGGAATAATTCTGCTCTTCATGTATACCTTGTTTATCATAGCTAGTTTTGGCGCACAAGAGTCTTAAAAAGATGATACGTATGAAAAAGGTTATAGGTGAGTTCTCTCACAATTATGTAGCCCTACACGAAGCGTGGGGTTGTGAACGCGCAAAAGGAAAAAATATTAAGGATTATGTCAAGGATACTTACATGCTTAATAGTGTGGTGAAGATGTAGCTATGGGGCGCTATAAGCAGGTTGAAGATATAGTTAAGTTAATGAATGATCCTAGGCGGATCAGAAACACTAGCATAATCGCTCATGTGGATCATGGTAAGACCACGCTATCAGACAGTCTGCTCGCCGCCGCCGGAATAATAAGTATGGAGGTCGCCGGGCAAAGGCTTTTCCTAGACTCCTGGGAGCTTGAGCAGAAGAGGCAGATGACGGTCTTTGCATCAAACATAAGCCTGGTACACACATATAAGGGTGAAGAGTACCTGATAAATCTAATAGACACCCCGGGGCACATAGATTTCAGCGGAGCCGTTACGCGGAGCTTAAGGGCGGTTGACGGCGCATTAGTTGTCGTCGACGCCGTTGAGGGACCCATGACCCAGACGGAAACCGTTTTAATGCAGGCTCTTCACGAAAGGGTTAAGCCAATACTCTTCATTAATAAAGTTGACAGGCTGATTAAAGAGCTGAGATTAACCCCTGAGCAGATACAGAGCAGGTTTGCTAAAATAATAGTTAGAATAAATAGCCTCATCGAAAAATATGCGCCTCCAGAACACAAGAAGGATTGGCAGGTTAAAGTTGAGAATGGGACAGTTGCCTTCGGCTCAGCCCTACATAAATGGGGATTTAACCTGCCATACATGAGGGAGAAAGGAATAACATTTAAAGATGTAATCGACGCCTACACAGGTGAGCCTGAAGAGGTCGCCAGAAAGGTTGACGCCTTAAGCAGAAGGGTTCCGCTTTACGAACCTATCTTAAACATGTTCTGTGAGCATCTGCCAAGCCCATTGGAGGCTCAGCCCTACAGGCAGACGCAAATATGGCCGGGAGACCCCAAGAGCCAAGTTGGTATAAGTATGGCTAAAGTTGATCCAAACGGCCCTCTACTCATGTGCATAACCTCCATTGAGGTTGACCCTCATAGCGGCGTTGTCGCTATAGGCCGCGTATTTAGCGGGACCGTTGAAAGGGGTAAAGTTGTTCAGCTTGTTACTAGCCGGCAGAAGGGCACGATACAGCAGGTTTACATGTATATGGCTACTGATAAGATAGTTGTGGAGAAGATACCGGCTGGCAACATAGCGGCTCTCTCAGGGCTGCCGCCCATACAGGCCGGCGAAACCCTTGCTGACGACGGCGTGGATACACCGCCCTTCGAAAGCCTCAAGTATGTTTCCGACCCTGTTGTAACCGTTGCTATAGAGCCAGCTGACGTCAGAGACCTGCCGCTCTTCGACAAGGTTATACGTAAACTCACTCTCGAGGATCCAAATCTGCGCTTCACAATAAACAAGGAGACCGGCGAGTATCTCCTGAGCGGTATGGGTGAGCTGCACCTTGAGGTTACGGCTTACCGCATGCAGGAAGCTGGTTTAAAGGTTAATATGAGTAAGCCAATAGTTATGTATCGTGAGACGGTGAGCCGCAATTATAATGGTCCGCCGATTATGGGTAAGAGCCCGAATAAACATAATAGGCTTTGGGTTACGATAGAGAGGCTGCCAGAAGAGGTCGTTGAAGCCATAAGGACTGGTAAAATCTCAGAGATGCAGAAGCGCGACGAGAGGCAGAAGATCCTCATACACGAGTTCGGCTGGCCCGCTGAAGATGCTAGAAACGTTATAGCCATTGAGGGGACAAACGTTCTTGTCAATAGGATTAAGGGTAGACAGTTCGTTGAGGAGGTAATAGAGCACGTTAAAGCAGGTTTTAGAGACGCCGTTAACGCCATGCCGTTAACCAAAGAGCCAGCTTACGGTCTCAAAATTAACTTAGAGGACATATTGATACATGAGGACCCAGTCCATAGAGGGCCGGCGCAGATAATGCCCATGACATGGCGCCCGATCTGGGGATGCTTCCTCCTATGTGAGCCAAAGATTCTAGAGCCCATACTGAGCTTTGAGTGTAAGGTTCCAAGCGATTTCGTAAGCCATGTCATAGCAATAGTCCAGAAGAGGCGCGGTAAACTCCTAGACTTAGTGAGCGAGGAGGACATGATGATAGTTAAGGCTGAAATACCCGTCGCAGAATCCTTTGGGCTCGCCGAGGAGCTCCGCTCCTCAACTCAGGGGAGAGCCTTCTGGGCAACACAGTTCAGCAGGTGGGCTCCGGTACCAGACTCAATGCAAGCGGAGATAATAAGGCAGGTCCGTGAGAGAAAGGGTTTAAGCCCAACGCCGCCTAAAGCCGAAGAATTCTACGATGTGGAGTAACATTTAAAAGGCTCATTTACCTTTTTAAACGGTGAGCTGATGAGATATGCCTAAGGAGTTCAAGTATAGGGGCTATGCGCTTGAAGAGATACTAGACATGTCCATGGACGACTTTATTCAATTGCTTAGTGCGCGTGCCCGAAGAAGCCTAAGGCGCGGCTTATATTATGAGCAGAGGAGGTTTCTGGAGAAGATCCGCGCGGCTAAAGAGGGTATATACACCAAACCTATTAAAACTCACTGTAGAGACATGATCATTCTGCCGGAGATGATTGGCTTAACCATACATGTTCACAATGGTAAAGAGTTTGTTCCAGTGGAGATAAAACCCGAAATGATAGGGCGCTACTTAGGCGAGTTTGCGATAACCAATAAGCCGGTTAAACATGGAACGCCGGGGATAGGTGCCAGCAGGAGCAGCATGTACGTTCCGCTCAAATAGCAAATCTTCACTCAATATTACCTGCCGAAAAATACGTTTACTTTACATTCTCTGGGGGGCTTCTATACCCAACAGTGCTAAAGCGTTCCTCAGGGTTATTCTTGCAGCGTTAACCAGCATCAGCCTCGCGTTAGCGAGTTCCGGCGGCTCAGCCTTAATCACTGGTATAGACGCGTAGAAGGCGTTAAACTTGTCTGCCAATGTATTGGCGAAGTCAGCTATAATGTTAGGTCTAAGATTGTCTGCAGCGTCAATGAAAATCTCGGGGAAGCGTGCCACCATTAAGACGATTTCGCGCTCGGCGGGCTCCTTAAGCAGCGAGAAGTCAGCGTCTTCAACGTGTTTTGGGGCTTTTCTCAGGATGCTGCACGCCCTTGCATATGAGTACTGTATGTAGGGTCCACTGTTCTTCTCGAAATTTATAACCCTATCCCATGTGAAAACTATAGGCTTTAGAGGGTCTGTCTCCAATAGGGCGTATTTCACGGCTCCTATGCCAACGATCTCCGAGATTCTCCTCTTCTCCTCCTCCGCTAAATCAGTTGAGCGCTTATTAACCTCCTCATAGGCTCTTTCAATAGCTTCATCTATGACTTCATCTAGAGTTATGTATCGACCCCTTCTACCGGAGATCCTCTGCCCGGGGAAGTTTACAAGGTTGTAGGCGAAGTGTATGAGCCTTCCAGCCTCATCCGCGCATCCTAGAGCGTATAGGGCTAGCTTCAACTGTATCTGGGCTAGTCTCTGCTCAATACCTATAACATTTATCACTTTATCAGCCATTTTAAGCTTCCATAGGCTGTAAGCTATGTCCCTCGTAGTGTACAGAGTTGTGCCATCTGATCTGCCCAAAGTCAGCGAAGGTATCTCGTAGCTCTCTTTAAGTCCGAGTCTCTCCTTAAGATTTAAGTCTCTCGCCACCCTTTCAGCGTCAAACTCCAAAACCTCACCCTTATAAAATACGTATGGTGTTCTTTTCAGAGCATTAAGATATCTTGCGACGTCACCATTCCATATGAAATCGCTCTCCCAATCCCATGAATCGAAGGTTACACCTACCCTCCCTAAAGTCTCCTTGAAGCCCTCTAGGCATAGAGCTGAGACTTCACGAATCAATTTTTTCGCGTCCTCATCCCCCTTCTCATATCTCCTCATAAGAATGTTTATCTCAGATTCAGGGTCGGTCGACTTCTCTAAAGCCTCTAAAAGGCTATTAAATATTTCTGGAAACTTTCCCTGAAGCTCTATTGCTACAGCAATCCAGTCATCTAAGCTATTCCTGATCTTTTGGGTATCCTCGGAGCTCAAACTACCCTTATTCTTCTCCAAAGCGTTCTTAAGCCTAGTGATCTCCAGAAGACAATTTGTAACAGCATATATGGCACCTATGAAATGATCCGGCTTACTTAATGGCTTAGGTTTCCCAAGCAGCCTATATCCGTAGGCGACTATAGCCGACTGGCGTCCAACATCGTCAACATAATAGTGTGTTGAGACTCTGTGCCCCCTAGCCTTCAGAATGCGCGCTATAGAATCGCCTAGGAAAGTGTTTCTCGCGGATCCGACATGTATCGGGTGTATAGGGTTGACGCTTGTATGCTCAACAATTATTTTCTCCGGCTTCTCGACTTTAACGTAACCATACTCGTCGTCCAATGTTATGGCGGATCTGATTGTCAAGGAAGAGAGCTCAGCGAAGTCTGCGTGAAAGTTCACGTAGCCATGCCCAGCAGCCTCAACGAAATCGATAAGCGGAAAGAACCTTACCTCATCTCTGGCTTCAGCCTCGATCTCTTTAGCCAGTTCAAGCGGGGTCTTAGATAAATTCTTGGCAGCCTCAAAGCATATTGATGTAGTTAGCTCGCCGAACTGCGGGTTAGGAGGTATCTCAAGCGCAATTTTATACGTTAATAGTTCTGGGGAAATCTCCTCCAGAACCTTAAGCAGCAGTATTCTACATTCCTTTCTAAATTCTCCAAACGGGTTCTCCGAGAGCCTTTTCTCCGTCAAACTTCTACACCGCTAACAGTAAACTATCCCTAGTAAAACATGCTTCTCACCCCTATAAATCCTACGAATTTATAGGGGGCTAGCGATAATTTTAATGGTTATAAGCATGAGGAAAATAGTCGGCGCCATTAGAATCCTGCGACCAATTAACTGCTTAATGATGGGCTTCGCGGTTATAGTTGGGGCTTTTATAAGTGTGGGCAGATTAATGGCTGATCAACTTCTAATAGACTTGTTATTCGGCTTTATAACGGCGTCAGCTTTAACCGGCGCCTCAATGGCTATAAACGATTATTATGATAGGGATATAGACGCCATAAATGAGCCGAACCGTCCAATTCCAAGCGGGCTAATAAAACCGGCGGAGGCTGTGGCATTGGCTATCGCTCTATCATCCGTAGGTTTGATCTCAGCGGCTCTAACAAACTTTCTATGCCTTCTTCTGGCGCTATTTTCCTGGCTGGTGTCAGTGGCGTATTCGACGGCTGGGAAGCGAACGGGGTTATTTGGAAACTTTCTGGTTAGCGCATGCGTATCAATGCCGTTCATATATGGCGGCGCAGCTGTCAAAGGCGTAATAGAACCCTACACTATTCTCTTCGCGGCTTTAGCCTTCTTAACTAACACTGGCAGAGAAATAGCTAAGGGTATAGTCGATGTGGAGGGCGATAAAATTAAAGGCATTAAGACGCTTGCACTACTATACGGTTCGAAGAAGGCTGCTCAATCAGCATCGGTTTTCCTCATATTAGCGGTCTTACTAAGCCCGATGCCAATAATCTTCGGGTTGGCGAACGTATGGTTTCTGCCGCCGCTAATAATCGCGGATATTGGCTTCATAGTTTCCTCAATAAGGCTGATGAAAAACCCTGTGAAAGAAAATGCCAAGAAAGTTAAAAGCATAATTTTGATATGTATGATGGTGGGGCTAATAGCTTTTATTGCCGGCGCAGTAAAGTGACCAGTTTAATAAACAGTTCCGGAGTTTACGCCAAAGTACCTGAAAGTCTCATTTAACTCAAAAAATAAAATGTTTAAATATTTCCACGCATCCTTTTATGTAATCCATAAAAGTCACCTAAGGATAGGGTTCAAATTGGGTTCTGAGAAAAATTTACGTTTTAAGATTGGGGAGATAAGGAGCGACGTAGGGTTTCTGAAGGATGTTGAGATCTCTATTGGCAAAATAATTGGCGAAGAGTGGGCTGAAGAAGTTGGGCCAACTCCCTTCCCATCGATAGTGGATTTAAGGGAATGGGACTTTAAGCTCCTGCAACGCTATAAGCCCTTTTACATGCCGTTCTGCGATCTCTGCTGCCTCTGCACATTTGGAAAATGTGATTTAACGGGCAATAAACGCGGAGCTTGCGGTTTAAATATGGCTGGGCAGCAGTCCCGCATAGTTCTTCTAGCATGCTGTATAGGTGCTGCGACACATATATCGCACGCTAGGCATCTGGTCGACCACTTAATAGAGAAGTTTGGGCGCGACCACCCGATAGACGTCGGAGGCCTAAACGTCGAGGTTGAGGCTCCGATAACCCGCCTCGTCTGCGGCGTTAAGCCTAAAACCCTAGGTGACCTGGAGGACGTGTTGGGCTATCTTGAGCGCGAATTAACTAGGCTACTTGCAGCCACACATACAGGCCAGGAAGAGAGTAACCTAGATTTCGAATCTAAAGTTTTTCATGCCGGTATGATAGATCATGTCGGATTAGAGATAGCGGATATAGCGCAGATATCGGCCCTGGGCTTTCCGAAGGCTGAGCCGGAAGCCCCGCTTGCAGATATAGGCTTAGGCGTCGTCGACTCAGCTAAACCGGTTATACTGATTATTGGACACAATGTTCCGCCGGCAGCTGAAATAGTGGACTACCTCATGAACAACGGCTTGTACGGCGGGGTTGAGGTCACCGGACTATGTTGTACAGCGCATGATGTTACGCGATATAATCCTAAGGCGAAGATAATTGGGCCGATCTCATGGCAGCTTAGATTCATTAGAAGCGGTGTGGCGGACGTCATAGTCGTCGACGAGCAATGCATTAGAGCCGACACGTTGATTGAAGCCCAGAAGATCATGGCGCCGGTCATAGCGACAAGCGACGTAAACTGTCTCGGTTTGCCGAACAGAACGGGGGATGAAGCCAGCAAGATAGTTGAAGACCTGGTTTCCGGCAACCAGCCCGGCGCGTTAATTCTTGATCCAGCTAAGGCCGCTGAAGTGGCTGTTAAAACAGCGCTCTTGGTGGCGCCTAAGAGGATGAAGTTTAAGGCTCTTCCAGACGTCAGCGACATAATTGAGGGCGCGAGAAGATGCCGAAAATGCGACGATTGTAGGAGGGCTTGCCCAAATGATCTGCCGGTTAGAGAGGCGCTGGCGCAGGCGTTGAACGGAAGCTTAGATGCGCTCGCCAACCTATACGATGAGTGCGTCGGCTGCGCTAGATGCGAGAGCGCATGTCCAATAAACCTCCCACTCCACAGCTTCATAGTTAAGGCCGCGGAGAAGCGGCTCAAGGAGGAGAAGTATAAGATTAGGGTTGGCAGGGGCGCGATACAGGACGTTGAAATCAGGAATGTTGGCAGCCCGATTGTTTTAGGCGAGATACCGGGCGTGGTCGCATTTGTTGGATGCGCCAACTATCCGAAGGGTGGCAGCGAGGTAGCCGAAATGGCTGTTGAGTTCGCTAGGAGACGATACATTGTTGTAGCCTCAGGATGCGCAGCCATGTCAATAGCCATGCACAAAGATGAGGAAGGGAAGAGCCCATATGAGGCTTTTCCAGGAGCCTTTGAGGCGGGCGGCATAGTTAATGTGGGCTCATGTGTAGCTAATGCGCATATAGCCGGCGCGGCGATAAAAATAGCGAGCATATTTGCTAAGCGTAGGCTGAGGGGAAACTATGAGGAGATAGCTGACTACATACTTAACAGGGTTGGCGCTGTCGGGGTTGCTTGGGGCGCCATGTCGCAGAAAGCCGCGGCCATAGCTAGCGGCTTCTGGAGGCTTGGGGTTCCAGTAATAGTTGGGCCTCACGGGCTGAAGTATAGGCGTATGCTGCTTGGGCGAAAGGATAAGCCTGAAGATTGGTATGTTTACGACGCCAGAACCGGCGAGAAGGTTTACGTTGGCCCAACCCCCGAACATCTCTTCTACGCCGCTGAGACCAAGGAGGAAGCCATGGTGATGATCGCGAAGCTATGTATGAGGCCGAACGATACCACTAAAGGTAGGGCAATCAAATTGTCGCACTACATTGATCTGCACAAGCGCTTATTCGGGAGGATGCCGGACGACATACACCTGTTCGTCCGCACGCTGGCAGACATCCCATTAACGGTGCGCGACGAAGTGATAAAAGTGCTTGAGGAGAAGGGCTGGAAGGAGAACATTATACCGGACCCAACGCTTCTACCTAGGCTCGTTAGAAGGAGGAGTGAGTGAGATGAGCGCTGCTAGGCAGACTGAGCCTTGGCAGACAGCCGAGGTGCCTGGACCGAAAAAGGCCTTAGTGATAAGCAACCCGCAGATCGTTTCAGCGCTCATTAAGCGGTCTAAGAATCCAGTATTAATTGTTGGACATAGGGCCGCCGAGATAAAGCTGAGCGATGGCAGACTGCTCGTGGACTATGTTATCAGCCTAGCTGAAGCCGCTGGGCTTCAAGTCGCTTCGGCGCCCAGCATTCAAAGCGAATTTATCAAGAGGGGTTTCATAAGGGTTGTCGGCATGCCCCTGGTCGATATTGCGAATAGGCTCACTGACCCAAGCTGGACGGGGCTCAGCGGCAAGGGTTCTCACGACTTGGCGCTATTAATAGGGCTTAAATATTATGTTGGCTGGCTTATTTTATCCGGCTTAAAGCATTTTTCACCTACGCTTAAAACTGTTTCACTTGACATGTATTATCAGCCCCATGCCTCATGGTCATTTCCAAACCTCTCCCGCGAGGAGTGGGAGAATAATCTTAACGCAATAATTAATGGTTTGGGGGTGAAATAGGGTTGTCGATGTTCGCGGATATACCGGTTGATGTAGGCATAATGTATGAGGGAGAGAGGATTAGGTGGCAGGACGCGCAGCTGGAGTTCGGTGGACCAAGAGTTGAACACAAGTTTGAGCTTGTTAGGGTCCGCAGACCGGAAGAGGTTGAAGATGGAAAAATAGAGGTAATTGGCCCGGATATAAAGGACTTGGAGAAAAAATCCTATCCGCTGGGCATATATGTTGAGGTTGCTGGCAAGGATCTTGAGGAGGATATCGAGGGCGTAATAGAGCGGCGCATACATGAATACGTGAATTACATTGAGGGCGTAATGCACTTAAACCAGAGATACGATATTTGGATAAGGGTTAGTAAGAGGTCTTTTGAAAAAGGCTTAAACTCGCTCGTCTATGTTGGGAAGGTTCTCCAGAGACTGTTTAAGAGCGAGCTGCCGATAATCGAGAAGATACAGATAACATTCATAACTGATCCGGAGAAGGTTAAGGAGAAATTTAAGGAAGCCATGGAAGTATACGAGAGGCGGGACGCAAGAGCCAGAGGTCTCAAAGACGAGGAGGTTGACGCCTTTTACGGCTGCACATTATGCCAGTCTTTTGCGCCGACGCATGTATGCATCATCACGCCCCAGAGATACTCGAACTGCGGGGCGATAAGCTGGTTCGATGGAAGGGCGGCGGCAAGAATAGATCCTAAAGGCCCAATATTCAGGGTGGAGAAGGGTGAGTGCATAGACCCATTAAGGGGCGAGTATGCTGGCGTCAATCAGACAGTTAAATTGAAGTCGGGCGGCGAGATACAGCGCGTCTGGCTCTACTCGGCTTTCGGCTACCCACATACGTCATGCGGATGCTTCGAGGCTGTAGCGTTCTATATACCTGAGGTTGACGGCTTCGGCGTAGTTCATAGGGGCTTCACGGAGAACACGCCTATAGGCTTATCGTTCTCAACCATAGCCGACTCAACGGCAGGCGGAAGGCAGGTCGACGGCTTCCATGGGATATCCATCGAGTACATGCGTTCACCGAAGTTTCTCCAAGCCGACGGCGGCTGGGAGCGCGTTGTCTGGGTTCCATCAGTTGTCTTAGAGAGGGTTAAAGACTTTATACCCAAAGATCTAGTGGGTAAAATAGCGACGGAGAAAGATGCCAAAACCGTTGAGGAGCTAAAGCAGTTCCTCATCGCTAAAGAGCATCCGGTAGTTAAGAGGTGGGAGGCTAAGGCCGCTGAAGAAGCCGCTAAAGTAGCGGCTGAGGAGGCTAAGCCAGCCCCCTCGGCGGCCGCTGTTCCATCAGCGATAGTATCGCCGACCCCAACCGCCGCAGCCGCTGAGCTAGCAGCTCCCATTAGCGTTGGGGCTGGCGGCTTCAGGCTCATCCTTAAAAACGCTAAAATCCGTGCTAGAAAAGTTAGGATAATTAGGGTTAAGGAGAAGTGAAGATTATGGGGCATGGTGGGAAGAAAGAGGAGAGGGATGAGGAGTCTGGCGCCTTTATTAGGCTTGGCCCAAAGATCCTTGAGCTGCTAACTAAGCTCGGTGAAGTGGAGCTCGAGGATGTTGAGATAGAGGCTGAAGAGCTCGAGATATGGATCCCAACAATCGTTCCGCAAGCCATATTAGCTCCGCCAGCGGCTCCGGCGGCCGCAGCTCCACCCAAGGTGGTGCCGGAGAAGCCTAGGGAAATATTGGTGGCTGAGTTCAAGCCCTTAACGCAAACGTATCCTGGGAGAATAGTTGAGGTTAAGATTGGCGCAACGAGGGCTGAGGGAGGCTCGAGGGGTAGAGTTGTGAAGATTGGCGGCGAGGCTGCGCCATCATTCTACTTGTGGGAGGAGATTCCGCCCAACCCTCCAGCCATATCGGCCGACGTGTTCGATATGGAGGTTAGCCTTCCAAGAGCCTTAAGAGTACATGTTCAGGAGGTTATAGGTGACCCGGCTGCGTGGGCTAAGCTCGCCGTTGACAAGTTTGGGGCCGACATGGTTACTGTTCACTTGGTTAGCACAGACCCGTTGATTAAGAATACCCCGTCGAGCGAGGCTGCGAAAACAATTGAAGAGGTTCTTCAGGCAGTTGATGTCCCGGTCATTGTTGGTGGATGCGGAGACCCAAAAAAAGATGCGGAGGTCTTTAAGAGGGTTGCTGAGGTAGCGCACGGCGAGAGGGTCATGCTGAGCTCCTTGACGCTTGATATGGCTGAAGCCGGCGTTTTAGGCGAGGTTGCGAAGGCTGCTAGGGAGCATGGGCATGTTGTGCTTGCTTTCACGGCTATGGAGCTGAATAGGGCTAAGGAGCTGAACAGGCGGCTTTACGAGTATCTGTCAAAAGACAGCATAGTGATGGACTTAACGACGGCTGCGCTGGGCTACGGCTTAGAGTATTCGTTCACTATACATGAGAGGGCTAGGCTGGCTGCGCTTGGAGGGGACGCGGAGCTACAGCATCCAACTTCCTCCGGGTCAACGAATGCCTGGGCGGCTAGGGAAGCCTGGATGAAGCTCGGGCCGGAATGGGAGCCTAGGGAGCTAAGGGGCCCGCTCTGGGAGACAATTACCGCGCTGACGCTGCTTCTAGCTGGGGTAGACATGTTTATGATGATGCATCCGGCGGCGATACATACTGTTAAAGAGGTTGTTAAAAACCTGTTTAATTGGGGGAGAGCTAAGCCGGAAGATATAGCGGATTGGGTGACGTTGAAGGTCTAGGGGGATTGAGGTTATGGGTGAGGCGGTTAAGAAGGGTGTTAGGGAGCTAAGCCCGCTGGACGTCTATATGCTTCTGCCTAGAACGAACTGCGGTAAATGCGGCGAGAAGAACTGTATGGCTTTCGCAACTAAGGTTGTTAATAGGGAGGCTCCAATAGAGATTTGCACGCCCCTTATTGAGGAAGAGCGATATAGAAGCGAGTATGCTAAGCTTAAGGAGATCTTAGCCCCTGCCGTTAAGGAGGTTGTCATCGGCGTTGGGGAGAACTCCGTTAAAGTTGGCGGTAAACTTGTGATGTACAGGCATGAGTTCACATATTATAACCCTACGCCGATAGCCATCGATGTAACGGACGAGATGCCTGAGAACGAGCTGATAGAACGCGTGAAGAGGGTTGAGGGCTTCACGTACAATTATATTGGGCGGACTTTAAAGCTGGATATAGTGGCGGTTAGATCTACATCAAATGATCCGTTGAAGTTTAAATCCGCTGTCGAGAAGGTTGCCAAGGCAACCAGCCTGCCGTTAATATTATGCACATTTAACCCGGACGTTATGAAAGCCGCTCTGGAAGCAGTTTATGGGCGTAGGCCGCTAATATACGCTGCGACTAAAGATAATTGGAGACAGATGGCTGATTTAGCGCTTATGTACAACTGCCCGCTGGCGGTCTTTAGTCAAGGCGACCTAAACCTCTTAAGCTCGCTGGTTAAAACCCTCCTGGAATACGGTGTCGAAGACCTGCTTCTAGACCCTGGAACTTTTCCAGAGGAAGGGTTATCTGAAACCATCATCAGGTTCACGATGATCAGAAGGAACGCCTGTAAGGGGAATGATAGGCTTATGGGCTTCCCGCTGATAGGTGTGCCGATGACAGTGTGGCTTAGGAAGGATGCTCCTAAAGAGGTTCTACAGTGGAAGGAGGCTGTCCTAGCGGCTATGCTTATAGCTAGGTACGCGGACCTATTGATAATGCATAGCCTAGAAGGCTGGGTTCTCCTGCCAAACATAATCCTGAGGTTCAATATTTACACGGATCCGAGAAAACCCGTTTCAGTTGAGCCTGGATTAAGAGTATTCGGTAACCCTGATGAGTATTCGCCTGTAATGTTTACGACAAATTATGCGTTAACATACTTTACTGTTGAATCAGACATTAAGTCCGCTAACATAGACTGCTACCTAATAGTCGTCGACACAGGCGGTATAAGCGTTGAGAGCTCCGTTGCGGGAAGAATATTAACCGCTCAAACGGTTGCGGACGCCATAAAGAAGTCTGGCATAGAGGAGAAGGTTAAGCATAGATACCTTATAATCCCGGGTTTAGCGGCGAGGCTAAGCGGGGAAATAGAGGAGTTGAGCGGCTGGCGGGTGTTGGTCGGACCAAGAGACTCGTCGGGCATACCCGCGTTCCTTAAAGAGAAGTGGCCGCCTAAGGAGTAAGAGCAGGAGGCGGTGATAAGTGGGCATCACGGAATATTTTGAGAGATATACGCCCTTAACCTACGCCGCTATGAGAGACACCGGTTTACTGCTCGGCTCGATTGGATCCGATGGGAAACCGAACCTCATGACGATAGGATGGGGTTTAATAGGGGTTATCTGGAATAAACCAGTATTTACAGTGGCTGTTAGACCAAGTAGATACACGCATAAGCTCATAGAGGAGAGCGGAGAATTCACCGTTAACGTGCCTAATGAAGAGATGAGTGAGGCGTGCGTGATCTGCGGAACATTATCTGGCAGAGACGTCGATAAGTTTGAGAAGACCGGCTTGAAATGGAGGTGCGGTGATTTAGTTAAGGCCCCGGTTGTTGAGGGCTGCCCAATAGTCTACGAATGTAAAGTCCTATATAAGGACACAGTTAAGCTTCAAGCGCTGCCCAAAGATATGGTTGAATCAATTTACCCGGGGAAGGACGCCCACACCCTATATTATGGGGAAATCCTCAAGATACACGGGAAACGTAAATTTCCACCCTAAATTTTTGGGAAGAGGTTCTCTTGAAGATCATTGTCTCAATGGGTAGAGGGGGAACCGGAAAAACAAGCTTCGTGGCTTTAATGACAAAGTATTTTATCGAGTCTAATAGGTCACCGATCCTACTAATAGACGCGGATCCAGATCAAAGCTTAGCTGATGTTTTAGGCGTCGAGTTTGAGCGTGAAGGGAAGAAGACTATTTCAGAGCTCATCGTTGAAACTTTTCTTGAGGGCGGCGGGACAACTGTCGGCGTACCGCCTTCGGAGAGGATAGAGAGCAAGATTTGGGAGAAAGGTCTTTATGAGGGCGAATGCTTCGACCTCATATCTATAGGGCCTAAGTGGGTTGAGGGCTGCTACTGTCTGCCAAACGAGGCTTTGAAGGGCGCTTTGGGGAAGATCACAAAGAATTATAGGTATGTGATTGTTGACACGCCGGCTGGGCTGGAGCATTTGAATAGGCGGATAACAACCCGCGTTAACGACATATTCGACCTCATAGATCCATCGAAGAAGTCTTTTGAACACGTTGCCAGAGCGTACAGGATAGCTAGGGAGGTTAACATAAAATTTGATAACTTCTATGTTGTCGGTGGATACAGGTTTCCGGAAAATCTGGGTGGAGAAGTTGAGAGGAGGCTAAACCTGAAATTTATAGGAAAGATAATGTTCGACGAGAATGTTGAACGCTACATTCTTTCAGGGAAATCTCTTTTAGATGTTCCTAGGGACTCGCCAGCATACCGCTCAGTTGTAAACATAATGGTTAAATCCGGATACTAGCCGTAAACCGCGTTTAAGCGCTTTAAGGCGATGCCGGAGATGAGCATCGACATATTCCATCTACTTTCCGAGGACGCTAGGAAGAGAAAAGCGAGAAGAGAAGAGCTTCTAAAGGCTATGGGCGTCAAAGAATACTTTGCTGATGGCGATGTAAAAATCGACAATAAAATATGTCAGGGGATAGAGTGTAAGCTCTGCATTAAAGCCTGTCCAACTAACGCCTTATACTGGAGCTATGGTAGAGTGAACTTGGTTAAAGACCTATGCATATACTGCGCGGCCTGCGTTTTAAGCTGCATAGTTGATGACTGCATTAAGGTGACAAGGAAGAGGGCTGATGGAAAAATAGAATCCTTTAGCAAGCCGGCGGAGGCGGTTAAAATTCTCCAAACAATAAGCTCAACGAGAAGGGTTAATTTGGTGAGCCGGGTCTTTCAGCATTAAAGTCCAAGGGCTAAGAGGGTGAAATCCCAATGAAGATCGCTATAGCTGGGAAAGGCGGCGTGGGGAAGACGCTGATCTCCGGAACCCTTGCACGCATCTACGCGCGTCAGGGCTACCGGGTGCTTGCCGTTGACGCGGATCCATCCATGAACTTAGCGTACTCGATCGGCATACCGCCGGAAATTTCATCTAAAATAGTTCCCATCGCTGAAAACGCTTCCCTAATAGAGGAGAGAACCGGGGCTAAACCTGGCTTAGCCTTCGGAATATTCTTTAGCTTAACGCCGACTGTTGAGGATATAGCGGACAGGTATGGCGTAATTGGGCCTGATGGTGTTAGGTTGCTCGTTATGGGGACTATAAGATCCGGCGGCTCCGGGTGCGCATGCCCCGCTAACTCGCTCATAAGCGCTTTAATTAGACATATAGCCTTTAGAGAGAGGGACATCGTTATAATGGATCTAGAGGCTGGTTTAGAGCCGCTTGGTAGGGCAACAGCGAGGGGCTTTGATGCGCTTCTCTGCATAGTTGAGCCAAGCGCCCCATCCATAGAGACAGCGATGAGAATAAAGGATTTGGCTAGCGAAATCGGCATAAATCGGGTCTTCTTTGTTGGAAACAAGGTTTCGGACCTTGAGGAGAAAACGTACATCGAGGGGGCTTTCAGCAAATTTGGCTTGAGCGTGCTGTGCGTGATTCCATTCGATGCCGATATTGTTAAGGCTGGGAGGCTCCGCGTGGCGCCAATAGACTATTCGCCCTCATCGCCAGCGGTGTTAGCGATCAAAGAGCTAAGCGAGAAGTTGATGAGAAGCTTGCTGGAGAAGTAGGGGTAAGCGGTAAACCAAGCGCAATTTTCTTGGCTGCTGTTTTTCTCAGCGCAATTCCGCTATAACAGTCTTATTTAAGATTTCCTCCAGATCCAATTTAGCTATATTTGACTTTAAAGGCTCTCTCTTAAGGCACGAGACGTAAAGCTCCCTGTCGAACCTAACTACGCCGTCAATCTTTAAATTTAATTCTGCGGCTTTCTCCATAAGCAGCTCCTTAATATCCTCGGTCACCTTGTTCGCTATAACCCAAAACCTCTTCCTTAGGGACCGAGCTATGTTCCTTAGCATAAGGGCGAGCTCCATCGATTCAGCGGTCGGGTCGACGACAACTATTAGTCCATCGGAAACCTCTTCGAGCTTTCTGCCCACATGCTCGACCCCGGCGTCAGTATCCACTAAAACAATCTCATTCTTTTTCAGGAGAAGGTTTCCGAGCAATATTCTCGCCAATATATTAAATGGGCATGCGCAGCCCTCACCATACTCCCTAACCTTACCTATGGTTACAAGCTTTATTCCATCGCTGGATATCGCGACGTATTCCTTTGGCAGCAAATCTAATCTTATTCCCTCCCTAGCCTTCGATAGTGCCTTAACTATATCGGGCTCTATCCTTTCAAACAATTCCTCATCTCTCTTTCCGCCAACATACTCGACGAGGGGCTTCGGCGGCTTAACCCCCAGAAGATCCGGTAGAAGAAGGTTAGATTCGTCGGAGTCAACTATGTAGACATCAAATTTACCTGAGAGTATTTTAGCCATGAGAACCGTTAAAGCGGTCTTCCCGGCCCCACCCTTCCCGCAAACCATTATCTTCATAGCTCGCATCGCCAAACAGAACTTTACCGCCATTCCCGTTTAAATTTGTTTAGTGAGATGTCTCAACCGACACCGCCATCTATAATGACGGTCGAGTTCAATGCGTCTATGAGCGTTATCCTCATGTTCAGCAGAATTTTCTCCTCGGCCTCCACATCTAGGATCTTGATGCGCCCGCGATCTACGGCGATGAGGGCAACATTTTCGGCGATGAGTCTCTTACTGCCGCTTTTAGGATCATTAACGTAAACTTTTAGGAGACACAAAGCTCCCTACACCTACCCGGCTATTATTGAAGGCGGCTTCCTCAAAATATACTTATCACCTTTATGAGGTGAGCAACAGAGAAGTTTATAGACTTCTTCCTCAACCATATAATGAATGATGTTCAATGGCAGCCTCCATACATCGAGAGATCATCGAGTACCTGATGAATATACCTAAACCCACGCCGAAAGACGTTCAGGTAGCAAAGATTAGAGTTGCTGAAAAATACAGATTAAGCGCCCTGCCGCCTAACTCTGAACTCATAAAATACTTGAAGCCGGAAGAAAAGCCTAAACTCCTCAAGGTTTTGAGAAGAAAAATCATTCGAACGATTTCAGGGATAACGGTTATCGCGGTTATGGCTAAGCCATGGCCCTGCCCCAAGAAAGAGCCATGCGCGTATTGTCCAGGGGGCCCGCAATATGGCGTCCCGCAGAGCTATACTGGCCGTGAGCCGGCTACAATGCGTGGTCTACAGTTCGACTTCGATCCATATAGGCAGGTTAGACATAGAATTGAGCAGCTTGAAGCCATAGGGCACTCAGTTGATAAAGTTGAGCTGATAGTTATGGGTGGAACTTTCCCCGCCATGCCTGAAGATTATCAAAAATATTTCGTTAAGGAATGTTTAGACGCTATTACAGGAGTACGCTCAACATCGATCGAGGAAGCTAAGAAAAACGCGGAGGTAAGCCACATAAGGAACGTTGGCATAACCATTGAGACGCGTCCAGACTGGTGTAAAGAGTCTCAGGTTGATCTAATGCTCTCCTATGGAACAACGCGTGTCGAAATAGGAGTACAAAACATTTACGATGATATATATGCTCTAGTAGATAGAGGGCATACCGTTGAAGATGTCGTGGAGGCTACTAGAATCCTTAAGGATGCGGGGTTAAAGGTAGTCTATCACATGATGCCGGGGCTCCCAGGATCAGATTTTAACAGGGATTTAGAAGCCTTCAAAAGAATTTTTTCTGACCCAGATTTTAAGCCCGACATGCTTAAAATATATCCGTGCCTAGTGGTTAAGGGGACGAAAATCTACGACTGGTGGGTTAAAGGTCTCTATAAACCCTACGAGACGGAGGAGGCTGCTAGACTGATTGCCGAGGTGAAGAAGATTATCCCTGAATGGGTTAGGATTATGCGTGTTCAAAGGGATATACCCGCATACCTCATAGAGGCGGGTGTGAAGAGCAGCAATCTTCGGGAGCTCGCCCTAAAGATGCTTAAGGATGAGGGTTTACGCTGCAGGTGTATTAGGTGCCGCGAGGTTGGGCATAGGTGGCTTAGGGACCGTGTTAAACCAGACCCTGACAATATTAGGGTTTTGGTTAGGCATTACGAAGCCTCTAGAGGCGAGGAATTCTTCATATCCGTTGAGGATCCGGTAAACGATGTGCTTATAGGCTACCTGAGACTTAGAATTCCGTCCAGCATGGTTCATAGACCAGAGATCTCTGGGAAAAATGCTTCAATAATAAGGGAGCTGCGAGTTTTAGGGCATCTTGTTCCAGTTGGGAAACGTGACGATGAGGGTTATCAGCATAAAGGCTTTGGTAAATCTCTACTGGAGGAAGCCGAGAGAATAAGCCTTGAGCAAGGCTGCAGGAAAATTCTCGTTACAAGCGCTCTTGGAACAAAACGGTATTATATGCGTTTCGGCTATGTTTATGACGGACCATACATGAGTAAAAACCTATATGGGTGATAATAGCCTATAATATGGGACTATTTGAGATCTAACGATGATGCCCATAATGCTCAACTTAAGAATAGCGGAATAGGTGTTAAAATGATGAAAGATAAAGATATGGATAAGTTTGAAAAAGTGAGCGAGCTAGCCCGCAGGAGAGGCTTTTTCTGGCAGTCCTACGAGATTTACGGTGGTGTGAGCGGCTTCATCTGCTGGGGTCCATTCGGCGCAGTCATGAAGCGGAGAATAGAGGATAAGTTTAGAGAAATTTTCCTGAAGCGGCTAAACTTTTACGAAATCGAGACGCCAATAATTGCTCCAGAGAGGGTTTTTAAAGCCTCCGGGCATGTGGAGCACTTTAAGGAGCCGATGGTTGAATGCATGAAGTGTAGGAGGAAGTTTAGAGCAGACCATCTCCTCCAAGACCTCGCGAAAATAAGCTCGCAGGAAACTGATAGGATGGGGCTGCAGGATATTAAGAGTGAGATTGAGCGCCACAATGTGAGATGTCCGGAGTGCGGCGGGGAGCTCTCTGAGCCAAAATATTTCTTAACAATGTTTCAGACAAGTATTGGACCATACTCTGATAATATTGGATATGGGCGACCGGAGGCAGCTCAGGGAATATTCGTCGAATTTAAGCGCCTATATGAGCAGGTTAGGGAACGTCTACCAATAGGTTTCGCCCAAATAGGTCACGCGTTGAGAAACGAGATATCGCCCAGGCAGGGGCCGATAAGGCTTAGGGAATTCACAATAATCGACTTAGAATTCTTCTTTGATCCGGAGAACGCGAAATGCCCGCTTTTAAGCGAGGTTGCCGACGAGAAATTGAGAGTTGTTTTAGCTAAGAATAGGCTTAGTGGGGACGAGAGCCCCGTTGAGTTAACCGTTAAGGAGATGGTGGCTGACGGCTACGTTACGGTTGAATGGCTTGCGTTCTTCATGGCTTTAGCTAAACGTTTCGTTGCGGGTTTAGGCATACCGGAGGACAAGCAGCGTTTCATAGAGAAGCATCCTTGGGAAAGGGCACATTACTCCGCCCAAGGCTTTGACCAAGAGGTTTATCTTGAAAGATGGGGCTGGGTTGAGGTTGCAGGCTTCAATTATCGCACGGATTATGATTTGAAGGGACATATGAGGGAGAGCAATGTAGATATGAGGGTTTTTAAACTTAGCGATAAGGGTGGAGGCAGACATTTCATTCCGCACGTCATTGAGCCAAGTTTCGGATCAGACCGATTAGCTTATGCAGCCCTAGAATACGCTTACACCGTGAAGGATGGCAGGGTCGTGTTAAGGCTGCCTAGAGACATAGCTCCAATACAGGTAGCCGTCCTTCCATTAGTGAATAGGAACGGGCTTCCCGAAAAAGCCAAAGAGATTTACAGGGTTCTTCTTGACGAGGGTTTCTCAGTTGAATATGATGAATCCGGCTATATTGGCAGACGATATGCGCGGTTTGATGAAATAGGTGTTCCACTATGTGTAACAATAGATTATCAGACTCTTGAAGATAACACCGTGACGATACGCGATAGGGATACATGGAGGCAGGTTAGGGCTGAAGTAAGTAAGCTGCCTCGGCTTATACAAGATTATCTACGCTATAGGGTTAACTTCGAGGATTTAGGTTCCGCTGTCAAGAGCTAAGCGGCACTAGAGGTAGATTTTTAAACAATCCCTCTACTATCTTTTTTGAGAAAGATAACGCTGGATATTGAGTTGGAGGCTCCATGGATTGGTATTCCCGATAGAGGCTGAGCCGCGCGCCAAGAGAAGAGCTTTAAACCTCTGCCAAGATCATTTAAGAAAGATAATTGAAATAGTTCGTAAGACGGTGCAGCTAATTGACGGCTTCGCCGCCGGCAATGCTACCTTCGTGCTACGTTCATACGATGAGATTCAAAAGCTGAGTGATGAGATAGCGGATTCGAAGAGGGCTGTTACACAGGAGATAGTTGAGGTAGGCGCCATACTACTTAACCGCGAAGACTTTTTAAGGTTTGTTTACGTGATAAGCGAGATAGCTGATTTATGTAAGGGCGTGTCTTTTAGGATACTAGTTATGGTTGAGCGAAATTGGGATGTTCCTAGAGAGATTAAGAAAAGCATAGCTGAACTTTCAAGCGCTGTTTTCAACGCCATGATGAGATTAAGGGATGCTGTGTTTGCGCTGAATTATGGATCACCGCAAATGTTTGAGAAGGCTAGGGATGTAGAGGTCGCTGAGAGGGAGGTCGACAATCTGTACAGGAGGGTGGAGATATCACTACTGGAGCAGAACATTGAAGTGCCTAAAATGCTTTTAATAAGGGATATAATAGGGCTTCTTGAAGACACGGCTGATAAAATAGAGGATGCCTCAGACGCGGTTAGGATCCTCTCACTCGCCTTAT
>JAWBZG010000004.1:13346-39328 GCA_038866525.1 Bathyarchaeia archaeon | reverse complement strand
GATTAACAGAGAACCTTTGGACAAATATATGAAGTGCGTCTTGCAAAACCCTCACTCTACTTTTAGGTAAAAGTAGAGGGGTCTAGATAAAATAAATTGACATGCATCACAATGAACGGAAAAGGAAGAAGAAATTTTACAGGGGTATGGAAACTCAATAATATATGCTTTAGATGGGCTCGCAAAATAAAGGATTTAACTTTGACTCCGTTCCAGCTCCTACCAATATAAATGCTGCTCTTGATTTTAACCATAAGTTCTTAGGTCATGCTTATGGAAAAGTGCCAATAATTCTATTAAAACATCGTCCCAAAGACGGTATAATCCCAATTCCCTCAAATATGTACGTGGGGACTTAATGGCAGAGAAATAATTACGGAAGATCCTTTGGATACAAAAGCATCAACATTTTTAAACTTTTAAAATCTGTTCGCTCTTAATCTCGTATTGGAGAACCGTGTTTAGATATGAACGTTAATGCTAGTAAAATTAATGTGGAGGCTGAGAGAGCGGCAAAAATTATTATAAATGGGGTTTTTGGGTTTAGACCGAACAAGTACCCGTTAATAGTTGGGGTTAATAGGTTTATAAGCGACGATAGTGTTACGGATAACGATAGTGTTTTAGCCTTAGCCCTATCATCGACCGAGTCTATCTGGTTCACGAAAAATGTTCTTGAGACTGAGTAGGCGACTGTTGAATAGAAGCCGAGCAGAGAAGCCGAGAGCAGCGCGGTGGGTAAAAATCCTATCGGGGAACTTATGAGGAGGAGTATGGCTAAGGCGCCTAAACCATGACCCAATATCAGCGCTTCTAAATAATCGTCTCGGGATCTAAGTCTCGGGACAACGGTCATAGATAATGTTAGTGAGACTATTGAGGATGCGAATGGAATCAATGAAGCCGTATTCTCACTCAACCCAAGCCCACCCCCATGAATTAAGTATAGCGAAAAGTAGGCGTAAGAGGAGCTGTAGAATCCAGCTACAATGATTATTACTAGCGCAACGAGAATCGCGCGGTTCCCCTTAACTATCGATAATAAATGTAAATATCCTTTAATCCCTGAAAAGGGGTTTTCTCTCGAAAACCTCGATGTGATCTTTGGTTCTTTGAGATATATCTGCCTAATTATGAAGACTGGTATTAGAGAGCAGAAAGCTAAAAGAAAAAGAATTCTGCAGCCATGATCAAGACCATACAGCCCTATAATGTATCCGCCAATCGGCGTCATCAACGATCCAATAGTCCACATTACTGATATGGAGCCATAAATAATCGACCTATACTCGCTATGAGTATCTTCAACAAGCAGACATTCCCATACGGAGTAGATTGTTGAAACGCAGCTCTCAATAATATAAGCTAAAAATACGTGCCAAATATTTCGGCTAAAAACCCATATTATCAATGACAATAACGAGCAGACGCTGTCAAACAGCATTAAAACAATTTTTCTACCAAACCTGTCAGCTAAATATCCACCGAGGATCGGCATGATGGATGCTAGAGAGTTAAAGATGGTTATTAAAAGCCCTATCTCGGTGGAGGAAAGCCCAATAATTATGCTCAGAAACATAGGTCTATAAAAGAAAACCCAGTTCATAGGTATGCTCCATAGGGGTTCCGTCGCTATAAGCACCTTAGCATTCCCACCAACCTTTCTGTAGACCTTACGTAGCATAATATTTAGTTCCCCATCAATCATTGAGGTATCATAAATATTGGAGGCTATATATTAAAGCGTATCTCAAGGATAGTTATGGAAGGCTTATGGAGAATCTAGGTTAAAGTTAAAAATAATTTATAAGTTTATGCGATCAGATCAACGTTATTTCTTACTTAACTTAAACCTTACCAGAATTAGGAGAAAACCAGCAAAGGGTATTAGGGCGCAAAATTGGAAAGCTATGCGAAAATTAGTTTTAAGAATCGCAATACTCATTATGGAAGGAGCTATTACGCTTGCTATTGATCTAGATGAATTATAGAGGCTCATAGCTTTTGCTCGATGGCTTTCTTCAACTAAATTCCCAATTAACGCTGAACTAGCTGATGCAAACGCTGACCAAGAAATTCCTGATAAAGGTATCACTATCAAAATCACTTGGGCTAAATCTTGTAGTAATGAAACTGATATGTTGAAGAGAAAGGATGAAAATAGCCCAAGTAAAATCACCAGTTTTCTTCCAATTCTATCCGATAGAAAACCAAAAAATGGGAGAATTGGTATTTCTACCCAGCCTGTTAGAGAGAAAAGAAAAGTGGCGAGAGCATCGTCTAAGCCTAATTCCTGTTTAAAAAACACAAGAATATACGAGTTTTTCACCGTTTCAGATATGAAGAAACATATTGTTGCAAGCCAAAAAATTATAAAGTTTAAATTACACCATTTAGAGCTCTTCATGGCTTCCATAAAGTCGACACGCCTTCTTTTTACTTTTCCTGAATGTTCATCAATCATGACTTTAGAAAGAACTGCACTTAACAAGTAAAGGATGGCAGGAGGAAAGAAGCATTCTCGAATACCAAATTTCTCAATTATTGCCCCTGATAAAGAGACTGAAAAAGACCAACCTATTGATCCTCCCATCCAAAAGAAACCCATGACTCTTCCCTGCTCCTCTGTCCCAGTAAGCTCACTGACAATTGTCATGAATATTGGAAAAGATTGAGATGAACCCAACGCAGCCCATAAAACCGTCAATATAATAATTTGCTGAAGATTCACCGCGAGAGCATATAAGACACATATAAATGATAGGGTAAGCGCTCCACCTATGACGTGAAATAACCTCCTCCCATATTTATCTGAGACGCTGCCCCATAACGGAGCCATAATGAGGCCAATTAGTGAGATTGCAGTCCATAAAGGCCCCATTGTTATAACATCAACTCCAAATTCTAAAACATAAAGGGGGAGAATTGGTAGAACAAAGCCAGTGGCTGCCATATAACAGCAGTTAAAAATGAAGAGACCGAGAATAGTTTTATTCATTCTTCATCAGTTTTCATAAACAATATTTGACCTTAAATATTTTTGGGCAAGTATGATAGAAAATAGAAATGTTTTCTTCCTAGATGCGGTTAAGTGCAATTAGCTAAAAAGATGAAAGCTTAAAAATGAGAAAAATTAAGGATTCCATGTTGATAGTTGATTCAGCTAGTGCTGGTTGCGTAAATATCCGCGATGAGGGAGTAGCGTGGCTTATGGTCACGACTATCCCGGGGCTGGAGGATATTGTTTTAAAGGAGGCTTATGAGGGGCTTGATGTTATTGAGGCGAATCCAAGGTTCTGTAATGTTGGTGGTAGGGTTTCTTTAATGGTGCCGGAAAGCCAAGCACATAAGGTTTTTGCCTTTAGGAGCATAGAGCATATAATCCATTTAATTAAGGTTTTTGAGATTAAGAGGGATAAAGAGGGGCTGAACCAGATATATGAGGGTGTTTATAACTGCGAGATTCCTTTAGGCTCAACGTTCAGGGTTACATGTGAGAGGATTGGGGAGCATGAGTTCACGAGCCTAGATGTCCAAAGGGTGGCGGGGCAGGCGATAGTGGATAAGTATTGTCGGAGAGTTAACCTCAAGGACCCTGAGACAATTGTTAGGGTTGATGTCGCCCATAACCTTTGCATCGTGGGCATACAGAGAACGAGAACCTCTCTTAGAATCCGTTACCCGAGGGCTTTTCAGCATTACTCAGCGCTGAACCCCATAATCGCCTACGCGATGCTTAGAACAGCGGACGTTAAGCCGGGTGACAGGGTTTTAGACGCTTTTTGCGGTGGGGGGACAATAATAATTGAGGCGGCTCAAGCGTGGAGCGACCTAGACCTACTTGGAATAGACATAAGCCCTAAAAGCATTGAGGGGGCTTGGAGAAACGCTGAGGCGGCGGGCGTAAAAGATAGGGTTAAATTCATTGTGGGCGATGCGCGGAGGCTTGAGAAGGTTCTCCCGGCGGACTGGAAGGTTGATAAGGCTGTCTCAAATCTACCCTTTGGCATTAGGAGCGGTAGAATGAAGGTTATACCGAAGATATACTCCGACTTTTTAAAATCACTTAAACAGTTTCTGAAAGAAGATTCCAAGGTTTGCTTACTCACAATCCATAGGGAACTTCTGGAAAACATTGGCAGAAGTCTAAATTTCAGGGTTATCGGCAGCAGACAGATATTTTATGGCGGGCTGCAGGCATGGATAGTCTTATTAAGCCCAGCTTAATGGTTTTATTTTGAGGGGCTAATTTAAGCCCGATGCAAGTTAATTGAGGAAAGGGTGTAGGGCAAATTGAGGATTATAGGTAGAGTTGCTGATGGTGCAACCGAGATAAAAGCTAGGCTCATTTTGCTTAAAGGAATGGAGAACAATGTTGTGGCGGAGGATCTTGTCTTAATCAAGAATGGAGGGGAGGATAAACCGATCAATCAAATACTAGGCGTTTTAAGGGAGGGGCTGGGCAAAAATGAGTTTTTAAGCTACACGTCTTACAGGCCTGAAGTGGCGTATTTGAGGCATGGCGGTGAACCATCAGGCGTTAGGGAGGTTTATTCTTTCGCCATAGAAACCATAGGCGTTGTAACCGATGGGGGCATAGAGCCGAATAGGACGATAATTCAGCCAAGGTCCCCGGTCTATTTACTTGAGGATGAAGATAATCCGCTCGAATGGGTTGCTAGAGGACATGACGTAATATGGTCTGACGCGTATGTGGAAGGTCACCCCTCATGGAAAGTTCCCTTCGATAAAACATTCCTACCTTACCATGTAGGTGTCTACGGAAGCACCGGATGCGGAAAATCATGGTTCACTAGACACATCCTCATACCGCTTTACAGGAAAGCAGGCTACAAGGTAATCGTGCTCGATTGGAGCGGAACGGACTACGCACCCCTGCTGGAGGGCAGCAATGTCATCAAGTTATCTGAGATAGCCCTCGACGAAGAATCCATATTAAGTTACTTTCATGATAAAACCTTCGGGTTCGCGAGAAACGATGTTATTAAAGACTGCTTTGACGAGTTCCTTGAGGGGTGGACGGCGAAGGTTAAGGAAGCATACACTGATTCTGAAAGCCCAGCTGAATACCTTTATCAGAAATTAAGGTCCCATGTTGAGAGTACTATATCTAGCATAGAGCGGAAAGATTCTAGGTCGGCGGCTCAGAGGGCATATAGGAGAATATTTAGGAGGCTTAAACCCTCCGACTTATATGCGGTTATGGGGGTCATAACAATAGAGGAGCTCTTCCAAGAGGTTGAGCGGAAGGGCATATTGGCTATCGATATGGGCGGGGCGCTCACGGAGGCTAAGCTCGGCTTCTTCCTCTCGTTATCAAAACACCTCTACAGCCTAATGGAGACCGGGAAAAATCTTGGTTTAGCGCTCATAATAGATGAGGCGCCGCAGTACGCTCCATGGGATGCCCGCGGAATACAAGCCGAGACATGTGAAATGATTAAGAATTTGGCTGCGTTGGGCAGAAAAAGGATGCTGAATTTAACGCTTATAGCACAGGGCATAAAGGGTGAGATAGGCGTAAACGCGGCTGTTAGGAGGAACCTAAACACCCATTTCTTCGGCAGAATACATCCGCTGGACGCTAGCGGCGAGGGCGGCGCCTCAGAGTGGCTATCTCCGTACGGTATATCTGCAAGCCACCTGCTCCAGCTTAAACCGGGGAGATTCTATTTTGCCGGAGCCATGAACCCATCCCCAGTACCCCTGCTGATAACATATAATCCGCCGGGCGGGTGACATGCTTATGGCTAACATTGAAGAGCTGCCCGAATGGATTAAGCTCCCAGTAGATTTACAGCACGGCTTCTTCCATCTGGCGGAAGAAGAGGCTAAAATTTTAACAGACGCAGTTAACAGAATTAATAGCATTCTAAGAGACCTCGAATCGAAGTTATCTACATACTTTTATAGCCTTCCGGAGCAGAGTAGAAGGTCGATTATTGCGGCTGTGGATAGCTCGAGGTCGCCTAGGTTAAGCGAGAGACTCGGCATAAGATACGGGGTTTACGCCACAGGGATAGTTTATTTAAGGGGGTCTGAGAGGCTCGATGAAAAATTTGAGCCGGGAGCCTTCAGGTGTAGGCAGGCTCTCTCCCGGGAGAACAGTAAAATCCTCTTTAGTCTCGAAACATTGCGCTCTGAGAGGAGAGCTGCTTTAGAAGCCTTAGATAAATGCGACCTGCTCTTCATCGATGGAAGCTTTTACAGCTTTGTTTATCAGGCGCTAGATCTGAAGAAAAGCGGCCGGCTGGAGGAAAGAGAGAAAAAACTCATCGATGAGATCTTCGATATTACTGAAAGGCTTAGGGAAAGTGGGAAAGTTCTGGGTATAATTAAGAGGAGCCGCTCCAGAGCTTTAGGCGGCTTCATGTTCAAAGAATATGGCAGTAAAGAGTTTGTGAGTCTGCTCGATAAACATATACTATCCCTAATTATGCCGGAGAAATCTTTCTTCGAATACAAGAGCATTCTGGGTGAACGGGCAATATCATTTTATACGAGAATAGCTTACCTAGTTTCTCTTGGGCAGTTTGGCGAGGATCTGCGGAATCTGGAGAAAATGGCTGAGAGGGGGGTATATGAGCCATTTGAGAAGCTAGGTTTGCCCAAAGATGGCTTTAACAGCATGAGGAGGGCTCAGGTCAGATTTAGCGGTGAAGTTCCTCCCTGCGAGATAGAATACCCGTCTAAGATAAATATTAGGGACGTGCTTTCAGAGGAGGGATTGTTCAATGAAGACACAAATCTGCCCGTAGCCTTAGACCTAATAGATAGCCTAGTAAACATATCATCAAGGTTCACCGAGGAGTTTGTATCAGAGATCGAAGGCAGGGTGCTGGAGAACATCGTGAGGGGAGGCGGAAACCTGAAATCTATAAAGGCATTTTTCACATTTTTAAATCCGCAGAAACCATTTTAGCGACAGCACCCTTAGCTTTATAAACAGCTGCTCCCGAAAAACGTTATATTGCAGGAGCGATATTAGCATTATTCTGCGGGGGCATTTCAATGGAAGTTTTTAAAATAATATCGGAGAGGAGGAGCATACGGAAATACAGGAAGGAACCCATACCGGAAGAGGTTCTTGAGAGGGTTCTGGAAGCAGGCAGGCTTGCTCCGTCAGCAGCTAACAGGCAGCCATGGTACTTTATAATAGTTAAAGACGAGGATATTAAAAGCAGGCTGGTTGACGCTTGCAGGGGGCAGAAGTTCGTGGGCGAGGCTGGAGCGGTCATAGCCATCTTAGGCGATCCGAATGCCTCAAGATGGTATAAGCAAGACCCCTTTATAGCGGCAAGCTTCATGACCCTCGAAGCTCATGAGGAGGGGCTAGGCGTATGCTGGGTGGGCGCATTTGAGGAGGATAAGGTCAAGCAGATCTTAAAGATCCCAGAAAACCTTTCAGTAATAATACTTTTAACAATAGGTTTCCCGGACGAGAAGCCGCCTCCAAGACCTAGAAAGCCTAGAGAGGAAATATTCTTCCTAAACACATACGGCGAAAAATATCCATTCAAATCTTAATTACGAAAAATAAGCCTTAAATGCTCCTCTTTCTTTTTACAGGCTATTTTTTTAAAATGTTAAGTATTGTGCCTATTTCCCGTCTTCTTTCAGTTTAGAGATATGTTTTTGAATGCATATCCATTATAGGATCCCTGCCAGCTCCTTCACTTTTATCAAGTTCTCTAGGTCGCTTCTAACGCCGTTCTTTGGGGTTTCAAGTATTAGCGGCAGGCTTGCGAGCTTACTGCGCAGTATGTTCCTGAAGCCCTTCTCCCCGATTTTCCCCAGGCCTATATGTTCATGGCGGTCTATGCGTGAATTTAAGTCGCCGCGCGAATCATTTAAGTGGATTAGCTTTAGTTTGGTGAAGCCTACGGTCTCATCTATCTCCCTTATAGCATCCTCAATCTCCTCCTCTGTTCTCAGATCGTAGCCCGCCGCGAAGGCGTGGCATGTATCAAAACACACCCCTATCTTATCGGGGTAGGATGAGCGCTCAATTATGTACTGGAGATCACTTAGCCTCCCACCAACACTATTCCTCGACCCAGCGGTGTTCTCGAGAAGTAGCATAACCCTTCCGCTGAAATCTGATAAGGCTTCATCGACGGCTTTAACTATTCTATCTAAACCCTTCTTCACGCCCTGTCCAAGGTGGCTTCCTAAATGCGTCACCAAATATGGGATCCTAAGCCTCTCGCACCTATCCATTTCAGTTATGAGCGCTTCAATAGACTTTACGTAGATCTCGTTTCTTGGGGATGCCAGATTTGACAAGTATGGCATGTGGCTGAAAACGGGTCTAATATCGTTTCTTTCAACCTTATCTATGAAGGCTTTAACCTCCTCTTCCCTCAGCGGTCTAGCGGTCCAGCCGCGCGGGTTCCTCGTGAATATTTGGAGGGTATTGCATCCGATCTCAAGAGCTCTGTCAACCGCTCTATCAACAGAACCGTATATTGACATATGAAAACCTATTCTCATTTGGATGCGCCTTAAATACTGAGATCATCATTTTTAAGATATACGTATTCTCCAGAAAAAGTTAAAGGGGTACTGGCAATAAATCTTTAGCCAGACAGCGGAATCGCTGAGAGGGAACATTATGAAGATGATTGTTGGAACAGATTTTCATGGTTTTAAGCCCGCGTTTGATTTCTTAGCTAGAGAAGCGATTGGTCGGTGCGCTGACGCCATAATTATATGCGGTGACATAACAAATTTTGGCACCGTTGAGAACGCGAAAAACCTCTTATCTATGTTATCAAGCGTAAATATACCATGCTTCTTCGTTCCAGGGAACTGCGATCCTCCATCCATCATAACCCTAGACTTTAATAGCTTAAAGTGTATACATGGTAGGAGCATACTGTTCGGGGACCTGCTGCTCATAGGTATCGGAGGGAGCCCCATAACCCCCTTTAACACGTTTTTCGAGATGAGCGAGGAGGAAATATTTGAAGTCTTGCAGAAATGCTTGAAAACTATCGGCGATGAGGCTAGAGGTTCTCACGAGATGCTTGTGGTGTCGCATTCGCCGCCAAAAAACACTAAGTTAGATAGAACTGCCTTCGGCCTACATGTTGGAAGCGAAAGCCTGAGAAGATTTATTGAAGAATATAAGCCTTTAGCGGTCGTATGCGGACATATACATGAAGCCAAGGGAAAGGACAGTATAGGTAGAACACTCATAGTTAATCCGGGACCAGCTAGACATGGAAACTACATTATACTAAGTGTTGAGAAAAGTGATGTCAGAGTTGATTTTCTCACAGCGAAGGCTTAGATTAGGGCAAAACATTAATAAACAGGTTTATTATTGATGGTTTTAATTCCCGTTGAGGTGTCTCTTTGCCATTTGAGAAAGGAGACTTCGTGTTAATAGATTACGTAGCCAGGGTTGCTGAGACCAGCGAGGTCTTTGACACAACTATTGAAGAGGTTTCGCGTAAGGAAGGAATCTATCAGGAGGGCGCGGTATATGAGCCTAAACTCATCGTTATAGGGGAAGGATGGATTTTAAAAGCCGTTGAAGATGCGCTTCTAAACCTTGAAATAGAGAAAACCGCGACAATAGAGATACCGCCTGAGAAGGGTTTCGGTAACAGGGATCCTGAGAAAATTAAAATGTATCCTTTAAGGAGGTTTCTTGCCCAAGGAGTAACCCCGAAAGTTGGTATGAGGGTTGAGGTTGACGGGAAAGTAGCTACGGTGCGCGCGATAGGCGCTGGCAGGGTTCAACTAGACTTTAATCCGCCGCTAGCTGGCAAAACCCTCGTATATGAGATCACGGTTAGGAAGAAACTTGAAACCTTAGAGGAAAAGATTAAGGCGTTAATTCACAGAAGAATACCGCAAGTAGAGATTGAAAAATTCCTGGTTGAAATAGGCGAGGATTATGTCTCAATAAATATACCGGAGGAAGCATTTTACATAGAGGGTTTACAAATCATTAAACGCGGGATCTTCATGGATATACAAAGATTCTTCCCAGATAAAAAGATTGTACGGTTCATAGAGGTCTTTAAGAGGGAGACACCCTCCTCAACAACACCCTCTTCAGCTGCAAATCCTTAAGACACTCGATGGCTTCATGGACCTCAACGACCTCACAGCGATCACCTTCTCTCAAATATTCTGGCGAACACATCTCATAGCTTTCACAGCTCTGCTCACCGCATTCCTGAGGATGAAAGGTTATCAACGCGCCCTCGATCGCCTGCTTAGATGGTATGGCTGCCGAAACCTCTGCCTCGACGACTTCGACCACCCGCATATCAACATCGTAGGCTTCGCATCTTAAAACCCTATCACGTAAACCAACAATCCTATATAATCGACCGCTCTCTAGGTTTTTAACACAGACGTTGAAGTATTTG
Source organism: Bathyarchaeia archaeon (assembly GCA_038866525.1). Classification (GTDB taxonomy): domain Archaea; phylum Thermoproteota; class Bathyarchaeia; order Bathyarchaeales; family DTEX01; genus DTEX01. The sequence goes on along the minus strand of JAWBZG010000004.1, from coordinate 28,919 downwards.
CATTCATTACATTTCGTGCTAGAACCCTTATGCATAAATAATTCTCCCACTCTAGCTTGACCAGCTCCTACCAGAGTAATTATGGGCTTTACGCGTTTCCCGCTTCCCCCGCCCATCTCCCTAATTTATCACCCCGGTTTCCTTAGCCAATGACCGTGCGCTCTCGTAATCCAACTTTTTCTCGCTGAGAATAGTGTATCTTTCAGGCCTGACTTTAGGAGCCATAACCAAGGCCTCAATTATATACTTCGGCTCTATGCCTATTTCTTCAGCTGTAACTGGAGCGCCAACTCTACTTAATGTGCGCCTAATGAGGTCCCAGTCTAACCCGTGTAGAAAAGCCATCATTATTGTTCCAATCCCGCATTGCTCTCCGTGCAGCGCTGGCTTAGGCGCTATCAGATCTAACGCATGGCTAAAGAGGTGCTCAGACCCACTGCATGGTTTACTGCTTCCAGCTATACCCATAGATATGCCGCAGCTGACAAGCGCCTCTAGAAGCACCCTTAAACCCTCCTCAGAGTCCGGCCTGATTAGGTGAGCGTTCTCAACTATGTGTTTTGCGCTCATCAGCGCTAGGCTGGCGGTGTATTGCGCATAATATTCTTTCCTTCTCTCGTGGGCTAGCTTCCAATCGCATGTTGATGTGAATTTCGCTATGACATCTCCGCAGCCGCTTGCGGTAAATCGATAAGGCGACTTTAATATGACCTCTGTGTCGGCTATCACGGCTATTGGAGATTGAGCCATAACCGAGTATGGTCTGTTCAAGCCTTTCAGGGAGGCGAAGGGGCTCGCTATGCCGTCATGAGATGCCGTCGTTGGGATGCTTATGAATGGCGTTCCCTGTCGTGCAGAGCTGAGCTTTGCTATATCAATTTTCGTTCCTCCACCTATGCCGAGGACAACTTGAGGTTTAGTTCGCCTTATCTTCTCCTCGCATACATCTACGTCTCTAATAGTGGGCATATTAGAGGATACTATGTGCTCCTCAACCTTCAATCTATTGCTCTCAAGAATCTCCTTAACTCTCCATCCGGTGATCTCGAACGTTCTTTCCCCGGCAATTATTAGAGCCTTATCTGTAAATCCTAGCTCACTACATATTGAGCCAACAGCCTCTATGCTCCCGCGTCCAATAACTATCTCCCTGGGCAGCCTCATACGATGAACTCTATTCTCCAACCTCATCAACCTAAAACTGATTTTTCGCCATTTTTCAAAGATTTTTCTTCCGAACAGTTTAAATCTCAGATCACTATTATATTTTTTAGTAAAATACGCCCCTAATATAAGTATTTAAATATGTGAGGGCTGCAATAGATAAGTCTGTTATCGATTGTTCACTAAAATAGAGTTTTAAGTGAAGAATGTAAAGAGACCTAACGCTAACAAAAGGAGGAAGGAGATTTAAAATTGCCGTCGATTGAGAAAAGTAAGGCTGAGCTGAGGCAGATAATACTGGAAAATATTCCGAAAGAGGCTGAAATAACGCGTATAGAATTTGAGGGGCCAGCTTTAGCCATCTATGCGAAGAAGCCTGAGATACTGATAGAGCAGGAGCAGATAATAACGAACATAGTTAGCATCATAAAGAAGAGGATAGTGCCGCGCTCAGATCCATCCGTTAGGCTACCTGAGAAGGAGGCTGAAAAGATAATATATGAGATAGTGCCCAAGGAGGCTGAAATAACCAGTATAACTTTCGACCCACCATTAGGTGAAGTGATAATAGAGGCGAAGAAGCCGGGGCTAGTTATAGGTAAGAATGGATCAACTCTCCAAGAGATAATACTTAGAACCAAGTGGAGGCCGCGTGCCGTAAGGAGGCCGCCAAAGCAATCGAAGATAATGATGCATTTACAGCACCTATTATATACTAGCAGTAAGGAGAGGGAGAGGATACTCCGTAGTGTTGGCGAAAGAATATTTAGGCCCATGTTATGTGAGGTTGGCGACGTTAGGATAACCATGCTTGGCTCAGCTAGGGAGGTTGGGCGGTCAGCGATCCTTGTCCAAACTAGAGAGAGCCAAATCCTGTTGGATTGCGGAATAAATCCTGGATCAACGAAGCCCTTTGAAGCGTTCCCAAGGCTCGATTCACCTCAGTTTGATATAGAATCTTTAGATGCCGTCGTGATAAGTCATGCCCACCTAGACCACTGCGGCTTCCTACCCTACCTCTATAAATACGGTTATGATGGGCCGGTTTACTGCTCAATTCCAAACGTTAGCTTAATGACGCTCCTACAATTAGACTACTTAGATGTTTTATCTAGGCAGGGAGCCCCGCTACCATATGATCAGAAAGATGTCCGAGAAGTAGCGCTGCACGCTATCCCGCTTCGATACGGCGTTGTCACAGATATAGCGCCAGACGTAAGGCTAACACTACACAACGCCGGCCACATACTTGGATCATCGATAATACACTTGCATATTGGTGAAGGCTACCATAACATAGTTTATACTGGGGACTTTAAGTACGGTAGAACGATGCTCCTAGAGGCTGCCGCCACAGAGTTCCCAAGGGTTGAAACGATTATAACTGAAAATACGTACAGCGCTCCGACCGACGTCATGCCTTCTAGGGCTGAGGCAGAGAAAAACCTTGTGTCGGTAATAAACAGGACTCTTGAAAGGTGCGGAAAAGCCATGATCCCTGTGCCGGCGGTTGGCAGAGCTCAGGAAATAATGCTCGTTATAGACGAGTATATGAGGCGCGGCGAGCTTAAGGAGGCGCCGGTCTTCATTGAAGGCATGATATCTGAGTCAACGGCTATACATATGGCTTACCCAGAGTACCTTTCGAGAGAGGTGCGAAATAAGATAATTAATGAGGGAGTAAACCCATTTGAGTCAGAGTACTTTACAATAGTTGAGCATCCGAGCGCTAGGAGCGAGATAATTGGTGGCGAACCATGCATAATTTTGGCGACATCAGGGATGCTTGAGGGCGGACCTATAATAGACTATTTCCAAAACCTCGCTCATGACGAGCGGAACTCGCTGATCTTCGTCAGCTATCAAATTGAGGGGACTTTGGGTAGGAGGATTCAGAAAGGTGCACGTGAAGTGTCGATCATAGACCAGGATGGAAAAATTAGGGTTATAAAGGTTGGCTTAGAGGTTCACACCGTTGAAGGTTTTTCCGGGCATTCTGATAGGCGGCAGATAATAAACTACCTGCGTAAAGTCGCACCTAAACCGGAGAACATAATTATATGCCATGGGGAAAGGAGCAAATGCTTATCCCTCGCAGAATTCCTTAGAAGAAGGTACAAGGTTAACGCTATAGCGCCGGATGTATTGGAGACCGTAAAGCTTAGGTAGCGTTTTAAATCATTCCGCTATACAGGGGAAGTGTCCGTCGACGCTGTTCTCTCTTTCCATATTCGAATGTTCTGCGGTGTTAACACTATTCTTTCCTCACCTAAACGAGCTATGTCGCCGCCGATGGACTCGATAAACTCGCTTAACTCATTGATGGCGCACTTAACATCCTCAGCATTTCTTTCCAGCAGAGGAGTAATCTTAACTATAAGTATGTTTCCAGATTTAATTTCACTCTTAATTCTCTCTAAGTCGTCGAGTGAATGTAATGATAACGCCTTAAGATATATTTTACCCGCCTCTCTCCGGGGAGCCTTATCCGCTTTAAGTTCCTCCCCCCTCTCTTCTAAACCTTCCTTCCTCTCTTTACCAACGATTTTCTCGATCATTTTCCTCAGATCTGATTTAGCCAAAATTATCCCCTCATTTAATTAACGGAGCGTTTCAGACTAAAAATTTCTTCTTTCAAGTCTTTAACCCTTTCGTTTCTGAAAGATATCTGTCATCACCCTCCAGAACGCATCTCCAACATAATGCAGATTTTTTAAAACTTTTCCGCTTTTGAGGTTTTTCGCCTCTCTTGAGCCTAATAGGGCTTTAGTTACAGCTATTGCTTTACCATGCTTTTCATCTAAAACTAGCACTATATCCCCCTCCTTAAACTCTCCCTCAATCCTAACTATGCCGGGAGCCATTATGTCGGCGCCATTACATATATGTGGGACAGCGCCCATATCAACGGTAACCTTCGGGAGCTGACGGAGCAGCCCCTCAAAAGCTAAAGTCGGTATGATCTCGCCTTTAAACTCCATTAAAACCGGCTTATCATCAACCGCAAAGATCTTACCTTCAGAAACATCTATAACTTCAACCTTAGGTTTAAACCCGAAAAAATCTTTGTAATTAATGCCAAGGTTTTCAGAGAGCCCTCTTAAAAACTCTTTCCTCTCGCTTTCTCTTAAAAGATATCTGCGTTTAACGTTAATGTAGCCCATAGCTCTCCTATCAATAATTTAGCATAATGCATATAAATTTGCGTTATATCATAAGGAGATTAGTTGAGTCAGTAAATTGCAGAGCAGGGTTGTGGAGTAAAATGGCGACACAAATACTTGAGGAAAGTCTCGGAAAGATTGTGCTAATAAAGCTTAGGGGTGGAAGAAGTATAAGGGGTAGGCTTCAAGGCTTCGATCAACACTTAAATTTAGTCCTTGAGAAAGCCGAGGATGTTACTGATGCTGAAAATATTAAGGAACTGGGCTTAATAATAGTTAGAGGGGATAACGTTATAATGATTTCTCCGCCACCAAGGTGAATATGAATGACGAAGGGCACAGCGTCATTTGGGAAAAGGTCCGGGAAGACCGTTCATATAAGATGTAGGAGGTGCGGACGCAGATCATACCATGTTAGAAAGAAGAGGTGTGCTGCTTGCGGCTACCCAGATCCAAGAATAAGGAGATACTCTTGGCAAACTAAAAGCCTTCAGAGGGAACGATTAATTTAGCGCTCCATCAGCATGGAGGGAAAAGGATTTAAATAGGTATTCTTGAAGAATAAGGGGTTCGTGAGGGTGCAGATTTGGTAAGGAAAGCAAGAATAAAGCTCACTAGCACGGATTACACCAAGCTTGATGAAATATGTAGGGAACTTAAAACTATAGCTGAAAAATCTGGGGTAAGGGTTTCAGGACCAATTCCATTACCAACAAAGAAGCTTAAGGTGCCCGTGCTTAGAACGCCTTGCGGTGAGGGAACGAAAACATGGGACAAATGGGAGATGAGGATTCATAGACGCCTAATAGATGTAGATGCAGATGACCGGGTTATGCGTAGAATTATGCGCATGAGGGTTCCAGAGGAGGTTTACATAAGCATAGAGCTAATATAGGGTGATAGGTTCACGGCGACTAAAACTAATGAGACTAAAAACGTTACGGTCCAGAAATATTTGTTCCACCATAAGATTTTAGCCCCATCTAAGGCGCCGAAAGGTATCAGATTAAATAGGGCTACGATGGCGTTTATCATTGCCCCATAAGCTAAAGTCACCTCAAACAGTTTAGCACTTGAAGGTAGAGCGCTACTTAAAGCTAAGAAAATTGTTGCCAAGCTCAAATTCACTAAAGGCCCGGATAACGATATTTTGCCGATGTTTTCTCGAGTAGCTTCACCTGAAATAATGACTGCTCCCGGCGAAATGATCTTTATCGGGGACAGGATTGAGATTAATGTTACTATTATCCCTATGAGGGATAGCCTAAACTCAGCCCATAAGCCATAGTATTTGGCGGTAAATTTATGCGCGAGCTCATGAAGCACGAACGTTAAGACGAATATGAAAGCGAACAACGGTATTGCCTGCAAGTTTAGAGCTCTAGTCTCAATTGCGATGGAAAAACCAACGAGTATGACCATTAACGCGCCCAAAGAAATGTGAATTAATTCCGTTGATCTGAATAAGTGACTAAAATATTTGAGAAATCTTGAGAAATATCTTTCCGTATGCCTTGCTTTAATTTCCTCCCTAAATCTCCTCGTTAAGTAGTCGGGATGGGAAACGCCCCTTTTAATGCCTTGGCAGGCATGAAACTCCGGTAACCGATGCTCAGCGCAGAAGTATCCGCCGCAAAAAGGGCACCTGAATGGAAGATCGGTGTTTAAACCGCAATACTGGCACTTCAACCTGATCATCTTCCCTTAAAGGGGAACCTGTAATTAATCTAAGAGTAGAGTGAGGAAAATCATAAATCTTATGATGAACACTAAAAATTAATGTTGCATAGCCGGGGTGGCCGAGTGGATAAGGCGCAGGCCTTGAGCACTGAGTGAAGCGTCTAGAAAGCCTGTGGCCCTTTATGGGCCGCATGGGTTCGAATCCCATCCCCGGCGCCAATTTTCTTAAATCACCCAACTACGTGGCTATATGTGAGACAGTAGGTTGTTAGGTAAAAGGAAGTAGGTTTACGTGTATCTGAAGAGGTCGCGGTTTCAGTAATCTTTAGGGCAAACGTTTACCACCACATTTTCCTAAGTGGCATGGCTAATATCTCTCTGATTTCAAGCCTCTTAGATTTATCTCCGCTAAACATGTCGCTGGTCTTGCAGGCTCTGGCCACTATAGCTGTATCCGAACCCCTGCCTGTTCCAGCAGCAGCTATAACGTCTTCCCCAGGGTTTAACTCACCTAGGTCTGAAGCTATCAGGATTATTTCCACGCAGACCTTGAAGCCTTGCCCCAACGTATAGAAGCTGTTTCTAACGGCGTCCATTCCGCGTGCATGTAGGGGGAGATGGGTTTTATCTAAAGGTTTACCGCCAAGCCTTAAGATTTCCTCCTTATGTTCCTGCTTCATCTCCTCGTGGGAGACAACTATAACGTTGCATAGTCCTTTAAGGGCTTTAGCGAACTTAACCCCGGTCTCACCGGATGTGCTCGCAACTACAACCGTTTTAACATCACCCTCTTTAACCCTCCTAAGAACGCAATCCAGGACAGTATCAGTGTTTTTCGGACCGGGATCCTTAAAATATATTGTTTGCTTTGCAACGCTCATAAGAGCACCCACTTTAAAAGTGTTTATCCGCATGGTTCCTTAAAGCCTTTTATGCGTATTTATGGAAATTTTTATATTTGGTGGAAACCTTTATGAAGAGAGATGTTTTTAAGCTCGCTGAAAACGTTTATTGGGTTGGCGTGAGAGACTGGAACCGTAGGCTGTTCGACGCGTTAGTCCCTCTGCCTAGGGGGACATCCTACAACGCCTATCTTATCATGGGTGGTGGAGGAAGAGCTTTAATAGACACGGTGAACCCTGGCTTCGAGAGAGACCTTGAAGAGAAGATTCGCGCTGTTACGGGCTTAGAGGAGATAGATTACGTTATCATGAACCATGCGGAGCCGGATCACGCTGGCGCAATCCCCTATATAATGGAGAGGGCGCCTAAAGCGAAGCTCGTAACCACTAGTAGAGGGGCTAGGATGGCGCAAATATACTATCATGTTCCGCAGGAGAGAATAAGAGTTGTCGGCGACAATGAGACTATAAGTTTAGGCGATAAAACGCTCCTCTTCATAGAGGCGCCGATGCTCCACTGGCCTGAAACAATGTTCACTTACCTGAAAGAGGATAGCATACTGTTTCCATGCGACTTCTTTGGCGCCCACTTAGCTGGCGGCGTCTACAGCGATGAGGTTGATGACTATATTGTTCACGCTCAGAGATATTGGGGTGAGATAATGATGCCCTTTAGACTTATGGCGCAGAGGGCTCTTGAAAAAATCGCTGGCTTAAATATTAAGGTGATAGCCCCCAGCCACGGCCCAATCCATAGAAGGCCTGAACTTGTTTTAGACGCCTATAAGAGGTGGGCTGCGGGCGAAACTAGTCGGAAGGCTGTGATAGCGTATGTGAGCATGTGGGGGAGCACCGATATGATGGTAAAGCAGATGGCTGAAATATTGATGGCTGAGGGGGTTGAACTCGCCCTCCACAACCTCGCCGTAGTGGACGTAGGCGACCTGGCAAAAGACCTCGTGGATTCAAGGGCCATAGTTTTAGGTGCACCAGCAGTCCTAGGAGGCGCCCACCCCTTATCCGTCTACGCAGCCCAACTCTTCAAGGCGCTCCGCCCGCCAACAAAATTTGCAGCCATATTAAGCTCATATGGTTGGGGCGGAGGCGCCCTAAGGCAGATCCAGGAAATACTTAAAGACTCTAAGATTGAGGTTGTAGGCGCGCTTGAGATCAATGGTCCGCCAAGAGAGGAAGATATGGAGAAGATCGCTGAGTTGGGCAGATCCCTAGCTGGCAAAATTAAGGGCGAGCCTTAGCGAGTTATATAAGCATAAAGGTTCCCATGAGTGGGAGAATGCGCCTTATGAAAGGGGACTATTACGACGTAATAATTATCGGCGGCGGACCGGCCGGATTAACCGCCGCAATATATGTCTCCAGAACGGGTTTAAAAACGCTGGTTCTTGAGGAAAATGTGCCCGGCGGAAGGGCTCTGGAGGCACCGTTAATAGAGAACTTTCCCGGCTTCCCAGATGGAATATCTGGCGCTGAACTTGTTGAACGCATGCTTAAGCAGGCTGAGCGCTTCGGAGCAGAGATGCGGTTCCCAGAAGAGGTTCTCGACATAGATCTTTCAAAATCAATTAAAACAGTAGCTACTAGGCGCGGCAAATATCATGGTTACAGTATCATAATCGCGACAGGAACGCAGAGAAAAAAGCTAACTGTACCAGGTGAGGTAGAGTTTCTCGGTCGCGGTGTATCTTACTGCGCTGTATGTGATGCACCGTTCTTCAGAGACAAAATTGTGGCTGTGATAGGCTTAAATAATGAGGCGCTGGAAGACGCATTGTACATATCGGGCTTCGCGAGTAAAGTCATCGTTATATCTCATGGAGAGAAGGCAGCCGTCGAGGAGGGTTTGCTCCAGCAGGCTCGCGAAAAGCAGAACATAGAGTTTATTGATGCGAGAGTTAAATCGATAAACGGCGACATATACGTTAACTCTATAACCATAATGGATCAGACGGGCATCGCGGAGATCCCTGTCGACGGAGTCTTCATAGTTTTGGGAAGCGTTCCAGTTACAAGCATAGTTAAGAGAGCTGGGGTTATAGTTGATGAAAGGGGATGCATAAAGGTTGACAGAAGCCAATCAACCAATATTGAGGGTGTCTTTGCAGCCGGGGACTGCACGTGCGGCGGAATGCAGGTGGCAACAGCCGTAGGTGAGGGCGCGATGGCAGCCCTACAGGCATATAGATACGTTAAAAGGATAAAAGCGAAGGGATTATGGGAAAAATAGCGTTCCGCCATCAATTAGCAGGCTTAGATGTTTACACTAAAGCTCATCGCAAAGCTCGCATAAACCACCTTTAACGTAACGTGTCTCCGCGACTAAGTTAGCGTTGCTTAGGGGCATGCAGAAACATTAAAGAAAAAGATGGTTTGAGATGAATCCACTAGGCTCTATGTTAAGGTTGCTGGTAGCGCTGTGCGCGGTTTTTCCGTCTTCATTTCAATTTTTCTTCAAGCCTTCTGTTAACCTCGTCCCAGTTGACTATGCTCCAGAAGGCTTCGATGAAGTCCGCTCTCCTATTCTTGTAGTCTATGTAGTAGGCGTGCTCGAATACGTCTAGGACCATTAGGATCGGAAAGGTCGGATAAACGTTAGTGTTATGCTTCTCCACCTGCATAATCATTAGGCGTCCAGTCTGCCCGCACATCGTTAGCGCAGCCCAGCCTGAACCCTCAACGCTTACAGCAGCCTGGGTGAACTCCCTTCTAAACCTCTCAAAGCTCCCAAACTCGCTCTTGATGAGCTCGGCTAATTTTCCACCGGGCTTGCCGCCGCCCTTACCCGGCGGAGCGAGATTCCTCCAAAACAGTGAGTGTAGTAGGTGTCCTCCAACGTTCCATGAGAGCTCCTTTAAAGCCGCTTTTACATCTATATCCGCGTTCTCTTTACGGGCAGCGTCCAGCCTTCTAAGTATCGCGTTTGCTCCGTTAACGTAGGCTTGATGATGTATGGTGTGATGTATCCGCAGCTGTTCTTCCGACATGTATGGCGCTAAATCACCATAACCGTAGGGCAACTGTGGTAAAACATATAGTTTAGTGGGCTCCATTAAAAGCCTCCTAATGAATCATTATTCTTCACAAACTATTTATTTCTTTACCCCTATTCTCCTAAACATGTTTTTTGATGCTCCGCATATTGGGCAAACCCAGTTGTCCGGCAGCTCCTCAAAAGGCGTTCCAGGCGCCATGTTTTGGGTGGAATCTCCCATCTCTGGATCATATATGTAGCCGCAGACCGGGCACTCCCATTTATCCAATATTCGAGCCTCCGGTAGCTTCTAGAACTTCTTTATTTTCTCCCTAGTGGCGCCGCATATTGGGCATCTTTCGAATTCCTCCTCGGACGTGTAGCCGCACACGCTGCATATGTAGACTGCTTCCAGCGGTATGTCTTTGCCGCTTTCAACCGCTTGCTTAGCCCTCTGATAAATCGCTGCATGAATCTTCTCCGCCTGTAAAGCCCACTCGATCGTTCTCTGAGCGCCCCTCTCCTCCTGTAGCTTAGCTACAGCATTATATGCCGGATACATTTCATTAACCTCAAAAGTTTCCCCATTTATAGCCTCCTGGAGGTTCTCCACGGTGCCACGGATCATTCCCAGAACATTATAGTGATTGGCTGCGTGAACCTGCTCAGCGTACGCTATAGCCCTAAATAGCCTAGCAACATTTTTAAAACCCTCTTCCTCAGCCCTTTCTGCGAAAATAAGGTAGCGCATATGCGCCTGGCTTTCCCCTGCGAAAGCGCTTTTTAAGTTATCTTCAGTCATCTTCCTCATAATTAATCCCCTAAGCAGCTATTTTCTAGGCAATAATTTGTTTTTATTGTGGAATTTAAAATTTTTATGTACGTTTTTCAGAATAAAAGCTAGCAATATTGATGAAAAACGGGTGGAAAGCATTATGGATAGTGTGGATTTAGCGATTTTAAGGATGCTTCAGGAAGACGCGAGCGTACCTTTCACGGAGGTTGCTCGCAGACTTAGGGTAAGCGAATCCACTGTTAGAAAGAGGGTGGAGAAGCTAATGCGAGATGGCGTGATAAGGAAGTTCACAGTTATTGTTGAACCATATAAAATGGGTTTTAATGCTGTCGCTATAGTGGGTGTAGACGTTGAGCCCTCAAAAATTCTGGAGGTTTCCCAGAAGATATGTGAGCTGCCTGAGGCAAAATACGTAGCCACGTCCACTGGGGATCATATGATCATGGCTGAGATATGGGCTAAGGATACTAGGGATCTAGCCAGAATAGTCTCGGAGAAAATAGGCGTAATAGACGGCGTTAAGAGGGTTTGCCCCGCAATAATACTGGAGAAGCTCAAGGAGTAGCGCATCTTCCCCGGAAAGCGATCGCTCCACTCATCGTCTATGAAAAACAACTGTTGAAGAAGGGTTTTTAGAACTGCGGTTTATGGGGAGCTAACTGCACCTTTACGTATGGTTAAATCGTGAGAGATGCGGGGGAGGGGTAGCATCTAATGGTTTATTTTTAAGCTAATGGATGCTGAGCGGGGCGCTTCGGATACAGAAGCATCGACATGCCGGCGCCCGCTGATCACCTCATGAACCTCTCTGCTATGGCTTTCAGTATTTTCTCCACGCACTCCTCTGGGCTAAGCTTATCTGAGTCAACGGTGACCTCCGGGTTTAATGGCTCCTCATATGGAGCTCCCAGCCCCGGAACTGTTTTGCTCTCGCCTCTAAATGCTTTAGCATAAACCTCCCTAGGAGCTCCATGGTTGTCTACGCGCTTAGACTCCCTCTCAATGCAGACCTCAAGGGGACACCTCAAGTAGGCTTCCATAAACAATGGTATTTGGCGTCTAGCGTTATCGCGGTACCTGCGCCTATTGCCAGTAGCATCAATGATAACGTTCACGCCGTTCTCCGTCAATATCTTAGCGATGTAAACGAGCGCTCCGTAAACCATGTCGCGCTCCTCATCAGTATATTTGGGGTTAGGCGTTATAACCCTACGCAGAGCATCAGAAGAAAGAACATAAGCATGCACACCCATCGCCCTAAGCCTATCAGCCAACAAACGCGCAACAGTAGATTTACCACTACCGGGTAAACCGGTAACCCAAACACACCAACCAACCCTCAAGAAAATCACACCAGAGCGTATGAAGTTACCTTTTAATAAACTGTTCTGCATAATGGCAAGCCACTTTCCTATGATCGTCAAAGTCTCTCATCTGCGGCTCCTCTTTAACGCATCTCTGACCGTCAGAATAGGGACAGCGAGGATGAAACCTGCAGCCTGAGGGTGGATTAATTGGGTTCGGCGGCTCACCTGGCACAATCCTTCTCATTTTAAATCTATTCTGCGGATCAGGGTCTGGAACAGCGTTCATTAAGGCTACTGTGTATGGGTGAATAGGTTCTCTTAGAATCACTTGCGATGGACCATATTCAATTATTTTTCCAGCATACATAATCGCTATATTGTCCGAGAAGTATTTTGCTGTAGCGATATCGTGCGTTATATACATTATGCCCATGGCGTATTTCTTTTGAAGATCACGCATTAAAAATAATATTTCCGCCCTGCTAGATGCATCGATCATTGAAACCGGCTCATCAGCAACGATAAAACTTGGTTCGAGAACTAAGCTTCTAGCTATGCCGACTCTTTGTCTCTGTCCGCCAGATAACATGTGTGGATACTTGAGGATAAATTCTTCGGGAGGATATAAACGTACATCCATTAATGCCTTGATGATTCTTTCTTCTCTCTCCTTCTCACTGAAACCATGTATTATTAATGGTTCTTCGATTATTTGCTTAATTGTCATATATGGGTTTAGCGATGTGAAGGGATCCTGAAAAATCATCTGAGCCTTCCTTCTAAACCACTTTAAATCATTTCCAGAAAGTCTCGTTATGTCCTTGTCTTCAAAGATGATTCTGCCAGAGACTGGTTCAACCAGCTTAAGCGCGGTTTTTCCAAGAGTTGTTTTTCCGCTTCCAGATTCGCCTACTATTGCAACAGTTTTTCCTCTATCAATGCTAATAGATACATCATCAACAGCCTTTATGGTTAATGTTTTAAATAACCCTTTTCTGACGTAATAATATGTTTTTATATTCTGTAGATTTAATAACGCACTCATTTTTCATCATCCGCTATAAAGCCAGCATTTAACAAAATGATCCTCTTCAATTTCCACTAATGGCGGCTCCTTTTCTTCTAACTCTCTCTCAGCATAGGGGCACCGCGGATAAAATCTGCAGCCTTTAGGTGGGTTAACCAAGTCCGGTGGTGCACCAGGTATAAACTCAGGCATCTTTTCCTCCCTCAATAGGGGAACGCTAGCTATTAATTTTTGCGTATAGGGGTGCTTAGGACTTAAAAGAATGTTTTCGCTTGAGGACAATTCAACGATTTGCCCAGCGTACATTACACCTATTTTATCGCACATATCGCTTGCCAAAGCGATATCATGAGTAATGAATATCATTGATACTTCGAGCTCCTTCTTCAAATTTTTTAGGAGATTCGTTATCTGTGCCTGAATACTTACATCGAGGGCTGATGTTGGCTCATCCAAGATTACTATCTCGGGATTAAGTATTAAAGCCATCGCGATAACAACTCTTTGTTTCATACCACCACTAAGCTCATGTGGATATCTATCCACAAAATCTGGTGGAAGACCTACAAGCTTAAACATTTCTCTAGCCTTCTTTAAGGCCTCTTTTTTATCCATGTTTTGGTGCAATATGAGAGGTTCAGCGACCTGAAAACCAACCTTTAAGACCGGGTTAAGCGAATTCATAGCTCCTTGAAAAACCATTGATATCTTCTTCCATCGTATTTTCTCTCTAAATTCGCTTTCACTAAGATCCATTAGGTTAATCCCATTAAACATGATTTTTCCTTCGAAGAGCCCAACATTTCTCGGTAAAAGTCTCATTATAGCTATGGCTGTGCTCGATTTTCCACATCCTGATTCGCCTACCAACCCTAAAGTTTCACCCTTATTTAAGGAGAGTCTAATGTTGTCTACTGCTTTAAGCAGACCTCTCATAGTCTTATAATAAAGCTTTAAATCTTTAATCTCGAGGAGAACCATTTATCGCCACCGCTTCAATTTTGGATTAACAACGGGTTCAAGACCAAGAGCTATAAAGACAAATGTTACTGCGGAAAAGACTATTAGGAGGCCAGGTGGCAGTATCCACCACCAATAGCCAAGAAAAACCGCTCCATTGCGGAACCCGTACTCAAGAATCTGCCCCCAAGTCGGTATCGAAGGGTCGCCTAACCCCAGAAAACTTAAGGCTGCCTCGGAAAGTATTGCTGAAGGTGTATAGAAAATCATTTGAGATAGGATGTAAGGGGCAACTTGCGGAAAAATATGTTTGGCCATTATACGCCACTTCGATGCCCCCAGCGATATGGCCGCCTCTATAAGGGAGGAAGATTTTATTTGGAGAATCATGGAGCGGACAACTATAACGAGTGTTGACCATCCGAATGCTACTAAAACAGTCACGATCACCCATAGTTTTCCGCCAAAAATGAATGTTAGAAAAATGAGGAGTGGAAGCTGAGGCAAATTGTTCATTATGTCTGAAATACGCTGTATAGCGTCATCTAAGCGGCCTCCGATATATCCACCAATTATTCCTAGGCTAGCGCCAATTACGGTTGTTAGGACAGAAGTTATAAATCCTATTAGTAGTGCGACGGGGAAGCCAAAGAGTAAACCTTGCGATAAATCTCTCCCTAATATATCTGTTCCCATGAAACCGTAAATTTGACCCCCAATAATAATTGTTGTCTTACCTATTTGATCCCTAGAATCTAATGTATGGAGAAGAACAGTGAAAATATATTTTCCTTTAAGCGGCCTGAAATTATCTTCATAGAGTTCTCCAAAAATTACTTTTTCATAACCAATTTTAGTTACTTCACTTGGCTCGAAGGTTACATGATATTCCTTAAGTAAGAATTCTGATAGAAAGTAAGATAGCTGGGTTTCCCCGCTCAACAGTATCCTTTTTGGCTCCTCAGCATACCTGACGTAAGGAGGGTGCTCGTCGGGGAGGGGGGCTTCTGCTACTAATCTATATAGCTCAATTGTTTTATTATCTGGTCTAGTGACAAATAATTTAATAGTTGGTGTTCTCGAGGAGTAATACACTAATTTTTCAAGCTTTAAGGTAAGGAACGTGGGAAACTGATCGACTTTTAGATCAAAAACATGTTCGTAGAACTTCATGTAGTATATCCCGGAGGGATAAGATCTTTGAGGAACACTTGTAGATATTATTTGATGGTCTAGTAACCCTCCTCCTAAAAATGAGTTAACCCATTGGGGCATCGCCGCTTTAGGGTTATCAACCCAGTATTTCGGGTTATTCCAGTAACGGACCCCATAATCTAATGGGAAAGTAATTAATGTGTAGATTGAGACCGTGATCACTATAAAAAGGAAAAATACTCCGATCTTTGATACTTTACTCGCCCAAAAATCGCTAAATGTATTTCTCAAATATTTGCTCAAGCGTATCTCACCCGCGGATCAACTAAAACGTAAAGGATCTCAAGAATAAATCTTGCAATAATATATATGAGCGTAAAAATGTAGGTTAATGCGAGTATTAATGCTTCATCTACAGACATTATGGCT
>JAWBZG010000004.1:0-13336 GCA_038866525.1 Bathyarchaeia archaeon | reverse complement strand
ATCCCCGGCCACGTAAAAACGGTCTCTGTAAGGATGGCTCCGCCAAGATAGAAAGCTAAACCTAGAATTAAGTTAGTTAAAATTGGGGGAGCTGCCACTCGAATTATATATCTCCATAGAACAAGTCTTTCAGGAAGACCTTTAGCTCTCGCTGTTGTTACAAAATCTTCCTGCGCAGTTGTTATGACGATACTTCTAGTTATGTAAATCCATGAACCAGATGTGGCTATTGTTAAGGTTAGCACTGGAAGACATAGATGCCAGATCAGATCTATACTGCGCATAAAAGGATCAGTTGGTGGAGGTGTACTATACATTCCACCAAAGGGAAAGATTTTAATATAGAAGGCAAATACCAAGATCATAAGTATGCCTAACCACCATGAGGGTAAAGCGTAGGATACAGCAGAGTACACTGAAACAAATCTATCCAGAATAGAGCCGGGCTTAGTTGCAGCCTTAACCCCCACAACTAAACTTAAAATAAAATTGATTATTAGGACAGTGACCATGAGAAGGATTGTGTTAGGCATCCTCTCCAATATTATGTCAGAAATTTTATTACTCCCGGAAAAGCTTCTCACTGTTCTCGAGTTACCAAGATCAAGCATTAATATTCTCCATATCATATCGGGCATTCTAATATACCATGGTTTATCCAAACCGTAACTTCTAATTAGATCCTCTTTAATTCTCTCCAAAGCCCTTTCCAGATCCTCCGGGTTTTGTATTTCTCGGGATAGTTGCTGACGAATAGCTCTTAGTCTATCTTGAATAATGCCATTTAATATTTTATCTGATATTCCTGTCGCACCAATAACTATAACTGTTAGAAAAAGGACTGAGAATAGAACGAGAAGTAAGCTTATTCCTTTAAACATTAACGTTCTTCCAATCCCCAATCTTGCTCTCTCCTTTAAAGTATCTCCTAAAGAGAGGAAGATTCTATAAGATAAATTTTTCTCCCAAAAAAAGAGGGTTATAGAATTTTATCTGTTTAACGTTTCCTCAATATTCCTAGCACCATAACTATCGTATTTATTATAGCAAGTATTGCAATAATCATAATAGCTGCTATCAGAGTACCCATCTGTGCCGAGACCCCACTTAAACTTTGCGTTAAAGTATCTATTTTGCCACTGACAGACGCTATTTCCTGAGATAACGCTGCACCAATGCTTTTGAAAGCTGATTCTAGAGGCAGTATGTTAAAGACATCGAAGTATACTTTAGAGGTGCTTACAAAAGCTACTTGCTCACTGTATGCTGCAACTGTTAGCTCATACAGTCCTGGCTCTAGTTTCTCGGTAAAGCTTGGTAGTAGTCGAATGATAAACTTTGTAGCGGTTAAGGCTTCAGCTTCGCCAATATCTACTATAGTTCCAGTCGTCGGGTCCCTAATTAAGTATTTTACTCCCAGTGGCGTGGGTCCGCTGACATCTATTATTATTGATGCCGCTCCTCCAGGAATAACCGTCGGTATCCCTAATCCTACTATTGTTGGCGGTGTTGCCTTACCATAGAACCAATCTCCCTTCGCAAATGGATATGTTGGATCCCTAAAGGCTTTCAGCTGTGCATATTGAGCTGCAGCATCAAATATGTTTAGGTAGAATGGACCATCACTAATCACCATATGTTTTTTCTCATCAAACCATGCATGGTCAGCGGACCTTCTGTTCTCTAGCTCGGCACTAGTGGCATAGACTTTATCCCTTATAGTGAAAACTTTTTCGTAGTCGCCAAATAATATCCTATCTAATGCTGAATTCACAAGAGCGGCGTGTTCTCTTAAGTTAACTGATAACCAGGGAACACCAAAGCTCTCAGCTGCGCTCTCTGAATACATCGCAGCTTTATCTTTAAAGACCACTATGTCCATGGCTGCAAGTATCTCCCATGGGTAGTGCCCCCCAGGAATAACAGCGTAGTCTGCTATGTAATCATCGCTGAAGTGCCAGTAATCTAAGTAGACCTCTAAGGAGTTACCTACTATTCTGAAACCCTTAAATGGTTTAAGTTGCTCACTAAGGATGGCTGAAATTGAGGATTCGACTGCGCTCTTCTCAGGGTCATATGCTATCTCAAATGCCTGGTAAATAGCGAATAGGATATCAGCCCACGTTATTGGCTGACCATTATGCCACTTTGAACCTATGTATTTCGACAGGTCAAATGTAACTTTACTTTTCGCCGTTACGCCGCTTCCAACAGGTTCCCAGACATCTGAGACCGCATTCCACATAACAGCATCCTCCGGAACGGGTAAAGCTCCTACAGGACCCGCTGTTCTAACTTCGTAGTCCCATCTAAATGGTATAGGCATGCCACTGAACGGATGTCTCCATAAGGGCGGATCATATACAGCTCTCCACATATCTATACTGTAGACATCGTCATGTCCGCCTATCGGGTTCCAAGCACTTGCCTCCGTATGGACCCATAGATGACCAACCTTAACGGTGTCCTTGCCAGCTATATAAACCTCACGGGGATTGAACGGTGCTCTTAATCCCGTCCCTAGGTCTTCCGTTAATCCGGCGACTTCCTTCCTGGCCGGATGTATTTCCAGCCTTGTTGCCGCCCATATTCTTATAGATTCTTGGATTATCATTTCTGTGGCAGTTCTATAGAGATTGTCTCTCTCTTCCTTGCTGGTGAAGTTGCCCATGAAAATTCTCTTTCCAATATTATCTATCGTGGAGTTTTCATATTGCCAGTATCCGGCTTCCTGCCAGCCCGGCATCCAGCCAAACCATGGCGCACCCATTTGATTGATAGTTGAATAGTCATATTTTTCGAGGGCGCCTTTACCCCAACCCTCAGTGTAGAGATGCCATTGGAGCTCCGCTGGATTCGTACCATAAATTATCGGTATCGCTTGTCCGAAGGCCATATAAAGCCTATTAACGGTGAACCCTAAGCTCTCAAGTGCCGAAGCAAAAGTATCACCTATTTCCCTTCTCTCATCCTCAATTCTTATAATGAAGTTGAGCGTAACAAGCTTATTATTATAGTACCATTTGCCATCGACCTTAGTGGCACCCGCCTTACTCATTGCTCGATCAATTATGGTGGCTGCAGTAACTGGATCATATTTGAAGTCATATCTAGCAACTATGTCATAGACTGTTATAAAGTCTGGGTCATAAGATGACAGGAAGGTAACCATTGGCGCTGCAAATCCTTTGTATATTTGATTCACGACGTAATCCCTATCCATTAAATAATTCAGCGCCAGCCTAACTTCCCTTATTGAGAGTGGGTTCAGCTCGCCTTCAGGTGCTGGCGCCGGATTTAACACTACGTCAACCAGACCAGCGGGAGCATAATAGAGGACTATATCTGGCTCACCCTTTAATGCCTCAGCTTGAGCTGGCCTTAACCCGAAAATATAATAGTCTATTTCGCCAGCCTTCAGGGCTTGAGCTGCCAAATCCACTGGAACCCTCTTAAATTCTATAATCTCAGTAGCTGGACCACTTACAGCTAAGACCAGCGTTGTCATAGAACCCGTGGAAATTAAAAGGTTTAGAATCATCAGCATTGTTAGGAATATTGCTATCTTCATTTTTCTCATTTTTAACCCCGAAATTAAATATTATTGAGGGCAATGCTTAAAAATTTTTTTATATCAAAGATCTTAACGTCTCTATTTCGAACATTTCTATGCTCAACACGTTTATTATGAAGTTGAATATTTTTGTTCTTGTCTCTTTTGTTAATTTTGGGTACCATATTGGTGATGCTATTACTAGTCCTCTCCATGCGTAAAATGGCTGTATGACCGTCAATATTTCTTCGTCTTCAGTCTTGCTTAAGTAGTTTTCCCAGAATAACTCAAACAGTCTCTTGAATGGGTCTCTTAATTCGCCGTATGCCTGCAGCGAGTAGAATAGGTAGTTTATTGTCATGGCGGCTAGGTCGTCCGCCGGCTCACCCCACTCGCCCCTACTTCTATCCAGCACCGTGAAGTCCGTCCCTTCGCGGAACAATATGTTCCATGGGTGGAAGTCCCCGTGAACTCTAGCGCACCTATAAGCCTTCTTCTTCAACCTCCAGCGCCACTCAACGCATCTGCGCTCAATCTCCATCAAAGTCTTCTCGTCGGCGTAATCCAGCCCAGGCGGATAACTATCTATCAAGCCCATTATGCACTCTCCATGCCCAACCAAATCTCTAACCCGACGAATATAGAGTGATTCGAGTCCAACACCCCTAACCGAATGGACTTCAACAAGATAGTCTGATAGCGCTAGGCAGCGCTCAACATCCAGGCTTGTCAACCCGCCCCTAGATTTCATCGCCTCAAGGTCCAAGTAGTAGGGTTTACCCTCAACAAACTCAGTCAATATGAAGAACTCCCTACAATCCCCAAGCGATTTTAGCATCCCATCAGCTGTAAACGCTCCGACATCGATGGATCTCACATGCCTTGGCAGTTTATTGAAGGCTGAGTGCTGCCATAAAAGTATTTGAGCCCTATCCGAGAAGTGTTCATGCCCGAAGCCGCCAGGCCTAATAGTTTCCAGAACAACCCTCCTAACCTCGCCGTTAACCGAGACCTCAATCAAATATGGAACGCCGTAGCCGAACCCTTTAAGCTCCTCACCGCTTCTCTCCTTCCCGGAAGCCATCTCCAAAACCCTCAAGACATCAGCCCCAGGCCCGTAAACCTCACGGAAATACCTTCTTAAACTCTCTAAGCCTGACAAGGCTATCTCCAATGAGCATCCCCATCATTATAGTAATGATGAGCTAGACTTAAAAACCTGTTCTAATGAAGAATTCATGATGCCGAGAATAACGGGCGAGAAGGCTTTAGGAATTCTCTTCGGGACCTTAGCCGGAGCCATGTGGTCTATCGAAGCCATTATTGGAAAAACCTTGCTATCGTCGCTGGGCTTTATGCAGGTTGCGGCCTCAGAAGCATTCTTCGCATCCATAACATCGCTAGCATACATGGTGTTGAGCCGGAGGCCGCTATCAAGTAAGGGTTTATCTCTACGAGACATATTGGTCGTCGGGGTTGTCGGCTCGGTGATTGCCCCAGCAGCCTACTTCTTAGGGCTCTCGTGGACTTTGGCGATAAACGCCACTTTGCTCGCGCACATACAGCCCCTCTTCGTTTCGATTCTAGGCTTAATCTTCCTAAATGAGAGACTATGCAGAGATGACGTTTTTGGGGGACTGATGATAGGTTTAGCAGCCATCCTGATAACTAGCAGGAACATAGAGAACCTAGCGGCTTTAAGGATTGGAAATCTAGGCGACATAATAGTTTTACTCGCAACATTAGGCTGGGCGGCTGTGGCTATACCCGGCAAACGCCTAGCTAAGGCCGCTGATAGCGCTCTAATAGTTAGCTACAGATTTTTAATTGCGTCAGCCGTTCTTCTACCCATTATGGCAGTCTCAAATCAGCTGGCGATAAACTCCGTCTACCAGATAGTTCTAGGGGTTGTTGCATGCTTAGGATACATGTTCTACTACGAGGGGCTTAAGAGAATAAAGGCTAGCCAAGTCGCGCTCACAGAGCTCTCATCACCATTCTTCACGGCTATTTTAGCGTGGCTAATCCTTAACGAACACTTAACAATAATGCAGGTTATCGGAGCGGCATTGCTCATCATTGGGCTTGTCTTGCTAGCGCGGAAGGAGCGGTAATAGAGTTTATGTTTTAGAGTCGCGCTCAACAATTTTCCTTATATTCTCAATTTCGCTTTTATCCGGCTCTTTAACCGATAGCCAAGCGTTCAGGATCTCTCTTCCAACATATGGCGTGGTTAATCTCCCGCTTAACGCTAGGACGTTCGCATCGTTCCAGAGTCTAGCCCCTCTCGCCGACTCAGCGTCAAAACATAATGCTGCCCTCACACCCCTAACCTTATTCGCAGCGATTGAAACACCAGTTCCAGTATAGCATATTAATACTCCAAAATCCGCTCTACCCTCAGCCACATCAGCAGCCACAGAGAAAGCCACATCAGGCCAAGGCTCAACCTTACCAGTCTCTAACGCGCCGTAAGCTTTAACCTCAAAACCCATCTTCTTTAACTCTTCGCAAAGAACTACTGCTACAGGATACAGATCATCAGAACCTATCGAAACCCTCATCCTGAACACCGCGCAAACTATTAAGCAACTCCAAGAATAACATTTTTAGAACACCGCTCATTTATTTAACCATCATTCTTTCTCCAAAATAAAGTTCCCGGCTTTATTCGCAGGTGTTCGATGATCCTAGAAAGGGGTCTCAAGCCCAAATACAGTTTATCCAGTAGATTAGGCTGGAAGCCTTAGAATAAAAGATTTATTGCTGATAGCTTCAGGCTCCGGCAGCTCTTATTTATATTAGGTGATTTAAGAGTAATATTGTTTTGGAGGATATTCTTATGGATCTCGTGATATTTGGTGGAACAATAGTTACGATGGGGGATAAGGGTGTTATACGTGACGGCGCCATCGCCGTAGAAGGAGACACGATAATCGACGTTGGGAGGAGCGATGAAATTAAATGTAAGTATCCGAGGTACGAGAGGATTGACGCGCATGGGAAAGTTGTGATGCCCGGCTTGATTAACACGCATCAGCATGCGGCCATGAGCCTACTGAGAGGGTACGCTGATGATTATCCGCTTAAGGAGTGGCTTGAGAAGTGGGTTTGGCCGCTGGAGAGGCATATGACTGGCTACGATATCTATGTTGGCGCGCTTCTAACCGCCGTCGAATCAGTTATGGGCGGGACAACAACAATTAACACGATGTACCATTACGCTGAGGACTACAATGAGGCTATGGCTCTAGCCGAGGTTGGCTTACGTGGGGTTGTTGGACATGTTTGCTTCTCATGGCGTAAGGAGCAGGACATAAAAGCCTTAAAGGATTCTGCGAGAAGATGGCATAGGGGGGTTGATGGGAGAATACGCGTCAGCGTCGACCCCCATGCCCCATATACCGTTGACCCGGAGTACATGAGGGAGCTTAGAGCTGTGACGCGTGATTTAAACGAGAAGTATGCCTCAGCCGATGCGCCCATAATATGGCATATGCACTTGGCTGAAACCGAGGATGAAGCGCAGAAGATTAAGGATTCTTTTGGCGTCTCCGCGTCTAATGGGGTCGTAGATTACGTGGATTCGCTGGGCGTCTTAGGCTGGGACGTTGTCGCAGCGCACTGCGTCCATTTAACGCCAAGAGACATAGAAGTCTTAAGCCTAAGGGGGGTTAAAGTCGCCCATAACCCCATATCTAACATGAAGCTGGCTTCAGGGGTGAGCCCTATCCCTAGGCTTTTAAAGGCTGGCGTAACGGTGGCTCTTGGGACGGACAGCCCCTGCTCAAACAATTCAGCGGACATGTTTGAGGTAATGAAGTTCGCTGCGCTCCTACATAAAGGCGTTAACAGGGATCCGACGCTACTGCCAGCTGAAACGGTTCTCAGGATGGCGACCATTAACGGCGCTAGGGCGCTTCTATGGGATAAAGAAATAGGATCGATTGAAGTGGGTAAGAAAGCCGACATAATAATAGTTGGCTTTCAGAAACCGCACCTATGTCCGCTCTACAGTGAAATAAGCCATATAGTTTATGCAGCGAAGGCATCGGACGTTGAAACCGTTATTGTCGGTGGCCGCATAATTATGGAGAACAGGGAGCTAAAAACTGTTAAAGTTGAGGATATCATGGAGAAAGCCAGGAAAGCTCAGGAAAGGCTGCTTGAACGTGCAAACATAAAATGAAATGAGTTAAATATTACAAAGCCCTCTTTCACGTGCTTTAATGAGGCTTGAAGTTTATTAAAAAGTGAGTGGAAAACTTGAGTAGACCCCTTACTCCCGTCCATACTCCTTCATAAGCCTTAAGCACATGCCTAAAACCTTTTTGGCGGATTTTAGAACGTCCTCAGCATCTATTAAACTGTACAGCTGGTCTGGGGGTGTACCGGTCTCCTCGTCGCCATACATGCTCGGCTCCCTCTCACGCCTAAGCCTTCTAGAGATCGAGGCGATCTCATCAACGTCTTCTCTAAACCATTCAGGGAAAAGATGCCTGTTTCTCTTGATTATCGGTCCTACGTCACGCCATTTAGGCGGCTTTTAAAGAAGCCGTTTTTATCATACAGTATGATTGAGTCCTCAACCATGTCTAAGTAGATTGGCCTAATTTTAGAGGCTTCTTCCGGGGACAGCATTATGGGTGAGAAATCCAAATAAAAGCCTTTATCCCAGAGATCGTTCATGAGCGGCTCAAGATTCCCCTCAATTGAAAGGAATAGTTTTTGGCGCATCATGCGGCTTTTGGGCAAAGATTCAGCAATTATCAGGAGGTCTATGTCGCTGTCTTTACGTGCGGATCCGCGTGCAACGCTGCCATAAACAATTACGGATACAAGTTTATCGCCTAGCTTGGATAACAGTAAATCAAGCAGTTTTTCGATGAGAGATCTATACGGCTCCTTAATCTTTTCCAGGCTCAAGTCTCAACATCACACAAACTAGATATTTATGCGATTGCTTAAATAGACTACTTTATAGGGAAGCGCTTAAGCCAACCTCTACTCATATTGGAATTCGCCATATCGACTCCTTATAGTCAACTTGTTTTTTCCGTCGCTCCTCTCGCATCTCCCAATAACCTTCGCTTCCAAGCCGAACCTCTCCGACATGCTGATTATATCATCGGCTGCTTCCGGCTCCGCTATAACCTCGAAGCCAACACCCATATTATAGTTCTCAAACATTGCTCTCCAGGACTCGTTCGACTCACGCTGTATGAGAGTGAATATTGGATCTGGATTAAAAAGATCATCCTTAATATAATGGATGTTTCTGCCTATACGTAGGCATTTTGTTTGGCCGCCGCCGGTATTGTGGACTAGGCCGGAGATATGGTCGCCGAGATCATCAATGATTTTTAGGATTACGGGCGCATAGAATCTTGTTGGCGAAAGTATGGCTTCACCAACAGTCATGCCAAGATCATCAATGTAATCGTCGAATTTGAATCTCCCATAGTAGGATCTCCTACTGTCTCCGATCTCAGGATACTTCTCCTGATAGCCTTTATGCATAAGGCACAGCCGGGCCAGCGTTATGCCATTACACATTATCCCGCTGTTCTCCCTTCTCTCGTATTTTGTCCTCCCCCCGCTTCTAAAACCTATGATGACGTCGCCAGGCTCAATCCTGTCTCCGGATAAAACTTTAGAGAGGTTTACGCGCCCATTCATCGTTACAGATATGTCCAGCGTCCTAACTTGATCAGGTAGATCGGCGGTCTCACCTCCGGAGAACATGATCTTAACGCCTAATCCCTCCAGCGTATCTATGCATTCTCTGAAGCCGGCGCTTAAAGCCTTAAGTAGACCAAACTTATCAACTCTAAGGGGGTTTACCGCAACATAATCTACAAAGTTTATTGGTTTGGCGCCCACACAGATAATGTCGTCTATGTTCATGGCTAAAGCATCCTGTGCTAAACCCATAAACCAGTTTACGTCCCCTGTCTCCCTCCAGTGGAGATACGCTTGGACTGGCTTGCTGCCAGCGCCGTCAACGTGGGTCACGATTCCGAAGCCGGGCGAATAGGGGTCTTCGCTCACAACGCAGAAGGCTTCCGGGAACAAATTGCTTATTAGACCCCTAAAGAGCTCTATGCCCCTCTTCTTAACATCTACCCCTGACTCAGCATACTTAGATGGCAAACGCGTTCGCCTCGATCTTTAAAAGAAAAAAAGCATTTGAACCTAAAAAATAAGTGGCTAGGTTTAATTTACCATATGGTGTAGCCGCCATCCACCACTAAATCGTGCCCAGTTATATAGTCTGCGGCTCTAGAAGCCAAAAAGATAACTGCGCCCACTATATCCGCCGGCTCAGCGAACCTTCCTAGGGGTATTAGATTGCGCCATTGATCAGCATATTCAGGCTGATTCCTCAACAGGTTTTCAACTAGCGGCGTCAGCGTATATCCGGGGCTAATGCAGTTAACGTTTACGCCATATTTAGCCCATTCAGCCGCTAGGCTCTTTGTTAGCATGATTACCCCAGCCTTTGAAGCATTATAGTGGGCTTGCGGCTGAGGCCTATTCACGATTCTGCCAGACATCGATGCTATATTTATTATTTTGCCGCTCCTCTTACTCACCATATGCCTGCCAACCACTTGGCACATTATGAAGACCCCAGTGAGGTTAACGTTTATCATCCTGTTCCAGTCTTCATCCGTCATGTTCTCAAAGGAGACCCATTGCCCAATGCCGTGGCTATTCACCAGTATATCTATCTGCCCAAATTTTTCCAGAACTAGGTTAACAGCCCCCTCAACTTGACTTCGGTCGCACACGTCCACCTGAACGGCGAGAACTTTAACTGGAAATCTCCGCTCTAGAAACTCTTTAAGCTCATTTATCTTCTCGAAATCAAGGTCGAATAATGCTACATCGGCTCCGAACTCCGCGAAGCCATAAGCTATCGCTCCGCCGATGCCCCCGCCAGCGCCAGTAACAATGGCTTTTTGACCATTCAACGTGAACATTTCTTTTATGGATTTAAACTTGCCTAAACTCAAATCCCGCACACCGGAGAATCACTTATAAAGTTCCTCCACGATCTTCATTCTCCACTTCTCGCTTTCAAGAGTCCTGAGCCTGTGAACTTCCTCTTCCGGCAGTAGCACTGGACCCCCTAGTATCTTAGCTATCAATAGCATTCTAGCGAAATCTTCGAGGAGCTCGGCTCTTTGGAAGGCTTGCTCAAGGTTGGCGCCTAACGTTATTATGCCATGGTTCTTCATTAGGAGGGCGTTAGCCTCCTTAAGATGTTCAGCAATTTTTCTCGCATACTCCATTGTTGTAGGCGTCGCGTAATCCATTAATGGTATCCTGCCGACCTGTATTATGACCTCGGTGAAAGCCGGCACATCTAGAGGGATCCCGGCGCATGCGAAGCCTCCACATATTGGCGGATGGGCGTGAACTATTGCATTAACATTGGGTCTCGCGGCGTAGATTATGAGGTGCCATGGGGCGTCGGTTGACGGCGGATACCTACCTTCTAAGACTTCACCCTTCAAATTCATCTTAACAATATGCTCCGGCAGCATATCCGCTAGGGAAAAACCGCTCGGCTTAATTAAAACCTCGTTTCTAGAAGTTCTTGCGCTTATGCTCCCACCAGCTCCGCTCGTTAGATGCCTCTCATAAAGTCTTCTCCCAATTCTACAGAGCTCCTCACGTAGCTTTAATTCTTCGCTCAACACGTTTCCCACCATTTGCAGGGCAATTATCCGTCAAGTAAGATTGTAGAGCTCCCTATAGAGACTTTTGTTTGCTTCATAGAGCTTCAGGTATAACCTGTAGTATTTATCGTAAACTTCAGAAGTTTTAGGATTAGGCTCCTGCACCTCAGCCGCCTTAACCCAATCCTTTATGACCTCATAGCCCTTGAGGACGCCTGTTCCAACGCCGCTTAGAAGAGCGTCTCCCAGCGGCGTCCCAGGGTGCTCAGCAATATATATTAGCGGAAACTTTGTTACGTCCGCAAATATTTTCCTCCATAAAGGTGATTTTGCTCCACCATCAACTATCCCCATTTTAGGCTTTAATGGAATACTATTAGCTTTCGCAGTCTCAATGTTATGCCGCAGCGCGTAGGCTGCGCCTTCCATCAGAGCCCTGAATATATGCGCCCTAGTATGGGTCAGCGTTAAGCCTATTATGAGCCCCTTTGAGTACGGATCCCATATGGGCGTCCTCTCACCCATGAAGTATGGCAAAACTATTAGTCCATCTGAACCGGGCGGAACCCTCTCGGCTTCTAGGTCTAAGATTTTGTATGGGCTTAATCCAACCTGCTTTCCGAGCGAGACCTCAACCTGCCCAAACTGGTCCCTAAACCATCTCAACATGCCTCCAGACGTTGCTGAGCCGCCGAACGTGTAGATCTTCTGCCTATCATAAGCTACGTGCGGATAATTAATTAGCTTAGGCGTTAATCTCAGCTCATCCTGTATAACGCTCCAACAAGTTGATGTCCCAACCATGGCTGAGTGGTCGCCATCTTCTAAGCATCCTAGGCTTAAGGCGGCTACGGGGGCATCCACACCTCCAGCGCAGACCGGCGTCCCCTTCTTCAAGCCGCAAAGTTTGCTCCCCTCCTCCGTTATCTCGCCGACAACTGTTTTTGATTCAACAATCTTCTCGGGGAAGAAGCTTCTCGGTATGCCCATCTCCTCCATTAGCTTCTCAGACCAATCCCTCTTATGTATGTCAAATATGCCCCCATAGTTTCCGGCTGAAGAGTAATCTATGCATACGACGCCGGTTAAACGGTACACGCAGTATCCGTAAGTTGTCACGAGCTGCCTCGTTTTCTCCCAGGTTTTAGGCTCCTTAAACTTGATCCAGAGCATCTTTGTGAAACCAAAGTATGTGTCTATTGTGTTTCCGGTAACCTTAAACACTTCCTCCTCACCTATATTCCTCCTAACCCACTCAACCTCATCAACAGCCCGCCTATCCATCCAAATGATACAGGGTCTTATAGGCTCCATGTTCTCATCGCATGGTACGCCTGAACCGCTATACAATCCGCTTATGGCTAGACCTCCCACCTCAGCTGGGTCAATTTTAGACTTCGATAAGACTTCACGAATCGTGTTGCATACGGCATTAAGCCAAACCTGAGGCCACTGTTCAGCCCAGAGCGGCCTAGGCGATATAATGTCGGTTTCCTGAAAAGCCTCGGCAAGCACCTTTCCATCAGCATCGACCAGGACAGACTTTGTTCCAAACGTTCCGATATCTGTCCCTATAAGAAAGTTCCCCTCAGCCAACCAACTCCGCCTCCATGCATCTCTACACTAATTCGCGCATAAACATATATAAAAATTAATTAAAAATCCTCCCCATAAAACGTTAGGAAGCGGCGAGCGCTGCCAGAGATAAATTTTTAAATAAGATCCAATCATAATAATCCTGAAAAATATTAGTAATGTAGCTATTAGGGAAGCGGGGTGGGGTAGCCAGGTTAACCCGCTGGGCTCATAACCCAGAGATCGGTCGTTCAAATCGACCCCCCGCTACCACATACTTTGCGAGAGGTCGTAAGATATATAAATATGTTTCTCCATATTATTATTTGTGATCCGAAATGTCTGAGAAGCCTAAAATAATTATAAAGGATATTCTCTCCGATCCAACCGTGCAGGTTATGCTCTCAAAGAGGAGTCTAAGCGGGGAGACTCCGAAAAACTATGTTAAAGGCTTAAAGTTCTTTTGCGAATATTATGGTCTTAGGCCTTCTGAGGTTCTTGAGCGTTTTAAGAGACTTAA
>JAWBZG010000003.1:0-52315 GCA_038866525.1 Bathyarchaeia archaeon | reverse complement strand
CCCCTACGGGACAGCCGCCTCAGGGCTGCGCCTTTGACCTGGCTTGGCAACCCCCGCTTTCTAAAAAATTATAAGATTTAATTTTCAGTTAAATCTTTATCGGTTGAATCTCATATCGATTTATGTTTGTTTTCCTCAGGCAAATATGATTTGTGTTTCAAGTAATCCTTAAGATAATTTTGGATTGTTAGAGGATTATGACTATTTAGGTTTTCGACAGTTTTTAGGGCAAGTAATATGCAAGCCTCGGAGATTTTAACTATGCTAAGAGACCCATGAAGGGGCGAGAGCGATTATGAGCTGGGTTTTCTTCGTCTCACATTAATTTGCTGAAAAGCCGCTAGGTAGTTTATTAAGTTTTTATCTTTTGTTTTTCTCGAAGATATTTTTAAATCCTTAGCGCTCATTTAATTAGAGTTTTGTGGCGACAGGATATGTCTACAGCGATGATGCTTAAAGAAGGGGATTTAGATACCTTTGATCAACGTGGGAGGTTTACTCTCACCGTTGCTGGATGCGGCAGGATGGGGTTGCCAACAGCATGTCTTTTCGCAGATGCAGGGTTTAAGGTTATATGCTTCGATATTAACCCGCAGATTATTAATCGAATTAATAAGGGAATTAGCCCATTCGTTGAGCCTGAACTAAATAAGATGATAAAGAGGAACTTAAGTGATGGACGTTTAGTAGCCGTGAATGATGAGAAAGAAGCGTTCTCTAAAAGTGACATAATAGTTATCGCGGTTGACACCCCAATAGATGAGAAGAAAAGACCTAACTATACAAATCTTGAAAATGTTTGTAGGGATATAGGGCTAAACTTTATGCGCGGCTCCATGATTATCTTAGAAAGTACTGTTGGTCCCGGCGTAACTGAAGAGATCGTTAAGAAGGCTTTAGAGTTATCCTCCGGGTTAAAGGCTGGGAAGGATTTCGGTTTAGCCTTCAGCCCTATACGCGCCAGCGTTGGGAGAGTGATTTATGATATTGTTAACTATCCCAGAGTTCTGGCAGCTATAGATAGACAGAGCTTAACGGCTGCAAAAACCATACTGAAAACAATTATTAAAGGAGGAATTATCGAGGTCAGCAACATTAAGACGGCTGAAACGGTCAAATTATTCGAGAACATTTATCGGGATGTTAACTTAGCTCTTGCCAACGATCTTGCAAAATTCTGTGAGAAACTTGGAATAGATTATATTGAGGTGCAAGCCGCCGCCAACACTCAACCATATTGCCATCTGCTTAAGCCTGGGATTATTAGTGGTCATATACCAAAGGATCCTTACCTGCTGATATATGAGGCTGAAAACTTAGGCGTTAAACTTCAAATCCCAGTTTTAGCTAGGAAAATAAATGATGAGACTGTTAAGAGGGCCTATGGACTTATTAAAGATGCTTTTAAAGTTATGGAGAAAACCCTTAAGAGATCTAAGATTGCAGTGCTCGGCATATCATACAAGCCCAATGTTAAAGAGATTAAGGGATCTATGGTAATAAATCTAGTTAAGATGATGCAGGAAAAAAATATTAAAGTTAGTGTTTTCGACCCCTTTTATTCTCCTGAGGAGCTTAAGGATATGGGTTTACCGGCTGAAAAGAATCTGGCGAAAACTTTGGAGCATGCCGATTGCCTTGTCATAGCTGTTGGACACGATAGGTTTAAGCGTTTAAACCTGAGTAAAATAAGTGTTCTAATGAGGAAGCCAGCTGCTATAATAGACTTAGCCCACATAGTTGACCCACATAAGGTTGAGAAGGAAGGCTTCATATATCGTGGTTTAGGAAGAGGGGTCTGGACCAAATGAAGCCTTGAAGTCCAATGTATTCGCTATATTTGCGTTCAGCAGCATATCGCTCTCTAAGAAAAACACGTCTTTTAAAATGCTTTCTAATATTCAATAGGCGGACTACATAGGAAGATGGAAGAAAAAGCACGCAGCATACTATTTAGATCTTCAGTATTAAATTCCTAGGATCTTCCATGCCTTTTATATTGCCATCTGCCCTAAAAGTTTATTTCATTTCCCTCACTACTAATTTTGGATGAAAATTGCCATACAAAATGGATGAAAGCATTTACAGGGAACCCGTGAGAATTCTTGAAGATTTAGCTAAAGAAGCATTTAAAAGAGGTGACTACGAGGATGCTGCGCGGTTATTTAGGCATCTTTCGGTGCACTTTGGTGTAAGTGGCGATAAATTTAACCAAAGAAGATTTGCTGCGAAAGCTGGAGAATGCTACATGCGGGTGGCTGAAAGGCTTGATGATAGCATAAAGGCAATAGCGATTTATCTTAAAGCCCTGAGATCATTTATTGAGGGTGGAGAAAACGATACAGCTAATCTATGCAGCTCAAAAATATGGGAGCGATTTATCTCTATTAGGGACTGTGAAACTGAATTAAGCGGCGAAAGCATAAACGTATTTAGGGCTGTAGGCGACTACTTTGCCGATAATGGTGACCTTGAGAAAGCAAATATTATCTACCGGGATGCTGCTGAAAAAGCCTTTAAGAGCGGTAGACTTCTTCTCGCCGGAAGGCTATATAGGAGCGCTGGCGACTGTAGTCTAAAATCCGGGAATCTTGAGGAAGCCGCATCCTCATATACCAAAGCTGCTGATGCATTCTCTCTATGCCAAGAATATTTTGAAGCTGCATGGAGCTACTGTGAAGCTGGCTTCATACTGATATGCTTGGGACGCTTTAAGGAAGCATCAGATGTCTCGGAAATGGCTGAAGAATTATGCCTTAAAGATCAAGTAGAGTTTTTCCTGAAGGATCTAAGCCACATATGTAAGCTTCTTAGTCAAGGGCTAATAGATGAAGCCAGGAAGATTTGGAATAAAATTAAGGTGAAAGTTAGAGAAGAATATGCTCAACTTATTGAATCATCATTTCAATCCGCTGGAATGAGAGGGTAACTCTTCCCGCTTAATGGGTCTCCGCTTGCTAAGAAGCACTATGAAAATAGCTGCACACACTATTGTTGCGATAGCAGCGAGAATTGTAAGCGGCACCGCATGCTCCCCAGCGCCAAGAATTATCGGTATCGGCCCTATAAAGAGAAATAAGCTAATGGAATTTTTTAAACCAGAAAATAGGACTGTTAAAAACATGATGAGCATCCCAATAAAGATCAATAAGAAGCCCAAGAAAAACACTTTCATGGGTAGAGCCTCAAATACCGTTATCTCTTTAGCCCTATTAAGCGACCCAAAAGATTTTTTGATTTCCTCGGAGCATTTGAGACAAAGTAACTTGTAGGGTTCAACACAGTGCTCACATATACTTCGACCGCACTCTTGGCAGATATATTTAGCCTGCCTCTCGCCGCATACCTCACATATTTTGGTACTCATCCCCTCACCTTACCATTAAGCTTAAAGCCAGCATAAGTATTAATGCTAGGAGCATGAGCACTATTGATAGAGCAATGAGAACTTTTACTTTTTCCCTATCGGTTCCAAACACTATTGGTATGGGACCTATCATAATTAGGCCACTCCACCCTGATCCGCGAGCCCTATAGTTCCTTAAACCCTTAAAAAACATTATTAAGGCTGCTATGAAAGATAGCGTGAAACCTAAAATGATTAGAGTAAATCCGGCGATAAACAGGATATCAGGCGCGCTCATAGGCTTAACCCGTTAAGCAATAATTATTGATGTTTTCGGAGAGAAATAAACTTTTACTCATCTGTCACCTTATATAAGAAACATTAGCGTACTTATCTCTTGGGTTTACGGCGGGCTGCTGCCATGTCGCTTGAAGATATAATCGCAAGAATACTTACAGTGAAACCTGAATTAACAAGAGATGAAGTTCTAAAGATGATTAAAGAGAGGGAGAGGAGCGCTGGAGGATTCTTAACGTTGGAGAGCGCCGCTCTATCATTGGCTGCCGATTTAGGGATTGATTTCAAAGTGAATTTCAAGCGCGATTTAAAAATCAAAGACCTAATCCCAGGTTTAAGTGACGTGACCGTGAGTGGACGGGTAATTTATGTCGATCAAATAAAAAGTTTTATTTACCCTAAGGGAGGCGAAGGATTTAAGAGGGTCATCCATTTAGCTGATGACACTGGCTTTATTAGAGCTACTCTGTGGAATGAAAAAGCGTTTCTCGTAGATGCCGATACAATAGATGAGATAGTGAGATTATCCCACGTGTCGGTTAGACGCAGAAGCGGTGGGGGAATCGAGTTAAACGCCGGGCTAAAAAGTAGGATAGAAGTTAATCCAAGAGACCTAAACGAAGAAAGTTACCCGCCTATAACGAGATTTACTGAGAAAATTGGTGAATTATCCGCTCGAAACAAAATCGTTGATGTTGTTGGCTTTATTGAGCAAATTTATCCTTTGTCTACCTTTAAACGTCAGGATGGTGAGGGAAAAGTTAGACGTGTGGAGATCAGCGATGAGAGCGGTAAAGTCTTAGCTGTTCTTTGGGATAACAATGCTGATGCCCTATCAGAAGAACAAGTTGGGCGCTACGTTATGCTGCTGAAAATGAGGGTTAAGGAGCGCTTTAACGGCAGGATAGAAATTCATTCGGGAAGCAAAACAAAAATCCTTTTATTGAGGAAGAAGCCCTCTGGATTTAAATAACTTATTTAGTCAAGAAGCTAACATACCTTTAGAAAGAAAAAAGAAAGATAAAAAATGTTTTATTCAAATTTTACTCTTTCTTCACCAGCGAAATTTCTATTGTTGAAACATTGGTTTTCGGCCGGTCTGGGCTTGTCATCTCTTGGGTGCCTATCTCGATCTTCTCAATGACTATGTCTTTAAGGAAGGCGCGGCGCAATAGTTCAACAACGTCGACCGCCCGACTTATAGCCCTTCCTCTAGCTTTAACGACAACTTTTTTGGCACCTGAATTGAACGCCGTTAGACACGCTACCACATAGTTCATCACTGGCTTCTTCCCAATCATTACTTGACTCTCTTCAGCCATGGCGTATCTCTTCTCCTCATTGCTATTTATTGCTTAATTACTTCACCTTAATTTTTAAGCATAACTACGATATAATATTTTCCTTTAGATCACATTATTGTAAGCAGGAAGCCAGAGAGGGCAAAGATAAATAAGTATTTTTTAGCCTTCTTTAAAACTTTATCAGTGAGCGCGCTAAGCTGGTTGATCTGAAGATCCCCAATAACTTTAACCTTTGGAATAACTACTTTGCACCATGCTACTTCGGCCAACTCCATATTATTTAGCGCCCTAATAACGGAGCTCCTAATATACCCAATCAATTTACCGTGGTCTATGACTTCTCCTACCGGATGATACCCCCTCTCATTTAATACTATAGCGTTAACAATATGTGTGTCGGTCGTGAATACTTCACCACCACTTATACCTAAGTCCTTTAAATCCATGAGAATTTTCTCTCTTAAACCGGACACCATGTTATTTCCATCTATTGTAACATAAGCTGTTTTCTGATCGCCAACTGAAACAACCATAGATGTAATGCCTCCTGGCCCGATTCCATCTTTAGTACTTAGATCTTTTGGTCTAACTTCTCCAGCACCTATCATAAGGGTCTCTGAGAAGCGTTCGAGGCTTCTTGCCTTATTTAGAGCGGATGTTATGGTTTTTCTAAATATTTTTACAGCTCTGTCAACATTAAATGGTCCATTGAGACTGTTATGGGAATCTACGGCTATTGCCCAAGAAAAGCCGTTTTTCATCGCTTCCTGAATTATAATATCGTTTAATTCTATCGGTAAATCTTCCATGGTTTCGGGGGAAAGCGTTAAAGTTAAAAAGACACATTTATCGAAGACTTGACAGCCAACCTTCGCCCCATCATCTTCAACATTAAAGAAAATGGTTGCTTCCTTGGAGAAGACATGCGGCTCCTTCATGGCTCTGAGAAGGCTTTCAAGAACCTTTTTGTTCTCTTTCTGAGAGACTAAGTCGAGGGAATGCCCTGAAATCCCATGGGGGACAGAGACTATGCATCCGCACTCCTTTTCCAATAAGTCTTTTATTAAACTTGGAAGGGAGCTACTTCCAATATTTTTGAAAGGTCCTGGATGCAAATTAGGGACAACTATCGCAGCCTTTAGGTCTCCGCTGTTTCTACTTCTAAAAATAATTAAGGATACTGTTATGTCGCGCTCTTCCCCAAGTCCCTCCAAAATTTCCTCAAAAGGCTCCTCTAAGCTTTCAGTCCAATTGGCGAGAAAAGCCCTAAATATTTTAAGTGAAGGTATACCGAGAGCTTTCTCCCCCTCCCTATTTAAGAGGGTTATGAACAAGTATACGCTCAGTAGCGAGAGAACCGTGGCAGCAATGATGTGCATTATATGGCTTACATGGAGAACTTTTACGCGAATCAAAATCAATAGTGATAAAATTGTGAAGGGTTGAAGACCGCTAGCAATAGACTTTGCAAAAAAATTGGAGAGGGAAGTGGAATAAATGACTAGAGTGCGGAAGGAAAGATTTGCGAAAAAACAAATTGATAGAATTTTAATAAATAAGTCTTGATTCTTTGAAGATTCAGGAAGTAGCATAATTCCAATGATCATGAAAGCAATATAGAATAGATTTGCGGAAAACGATAGAAAGGATAGCCTTTTATAGTTTAGTACGGCGTCTTTCTTAAGCAAAATCCTGGCAACTAAGAAGTCCAACAATACAATTATCGCGTTGAACAGTATTCCAAGCGCGAGCCCGTTTATAATCCAAGATGCTGGCTGATACTGCAGGTTGATTACTACTATTAAGCCTAAAAGAAGATTTTCAAGACATAGCAGCGTTAGTATCGTCCTAAATGATGGGAGAGTAAATAAACTGGAATAATGTTTGATAGCGAGATCAATGTTACTCTCAGAGAGAGACGCGCCCATCTATGCTCACCAGCAGCATTTCACTTTATCCCCTAGGTGATAAAATAGATTTCTATCTACAATCCAAGTTCCGCTATTATACAGCAGGGAAATGTTGCCGCTCTAAGCTAAATGGATAATTGTATAAGAACACATAACACTATGAAAGCTATAGTCAATATTATCAGCGTTTTAGGCCCTATCTTCACACCTAAGCTTTCTTCCTCGAAGAACCTCAGTAATCCAGCGCCAGAAGCTGGTGCGGGCGCGGCTCTCCGCCTTTTTCTCTCCCTTCTACTGCTCAAAGTTTTGCCACCACCTTTCCACAAATTTTAGTTACAGGTAGGCAATTAACCTTTTTGTTCACTTTCTAACTTTTTAAGCTTCCTTTCTAGACATGCTTTAACAAAACCATAGTATTCCGGGCTCGGCTTTCCAGGTCTACTCTTAAATTCGCCGTGAAACTGCGATGCGAGGAAGAAAAACTTGTCCGGTAATTCCAGAATCTCCATCCTTCTGCCATCCGGGCTTTTTCCGGAAAAAATGAGACCATGTTTTTCCAAAACCTCCACGTACTTTGGGTTAACTTCATACCTATGCCTATGCCTCTCATATACTTCTGTGGCGCCATAAAGCTTGTGCGCCAGCGTCCCCTCCTTAATTATTATCTTATGCGCTCCTAAACGCATAGTAGCCCCCTTATATGTCGCCTGATACTGTTCGGGCATCAGATCTATCACTGGATGAGGGGTGGTCTCGTCTATTTCAGTACTGTTCGCGTTCTCTAGCCCACACACGTTTCTAGCAAATTCGACAACAGCCAGTTGAAAACCGTAGCATATGCCTAAAAAGGGTATATTGTTCTCACGTGCATATTTGATCGCCATCATCTTACCAGCTGTTCCCCTGGGACCGAAACCATAAGGAACAAATATGCCGTCGTATTCTTTAAGGATATTGATTTCCTCCGGGTTTTTCTCAAATTTTTCTGCCTCTATAAAATCTATTATAACTTTGGTGCTGCAGGATGCTCCGGCATGCTTAAAAGCCTCATTCATGCTAACATAGCTATCGATTAATCCGGTATATTTGCCGACAAGAGCTATTCTTACGCTATATTTACAGTTCTCTAAAGCATTAACAAAGTTCCTCCACCTTTCTATCTCGCCAAAATTGACTTGTTTTGGCACGAGACCAAGCCGCTTACATATGTAGTCGCCCATTCCCTGCTCATCTAGAATTAATGGAACCTTATAGATGGTTGACACATTGTATGAGCAGAAGACGGCTTCTTTAGGTATTGTTCCAAACAACGCTATCTTCTCAAGAGCTTCGTTAGTGATCATTTTCGCGCATCTAGAAACTATTATATCTGGCTGTATACCTATCCTACGCAGCTCATTCACGCTGTGCTGGAGGGGCTTAGTCTTCATCTCAGACGTTACGTCGAGTATGGGGACCAACGCGACATGTATGTAAAGCGTGTTTTCATAGCCTTCCTCGAGACGCATTTGCCTTATAGCTTCCAGGAAGGGTAGCCCTTCTATGTCACCAACCGTTCCACCGCACTCGGTGAGAACAACGTCCGCTCCAGATTTTTTCGCAACCATACGTATTCTATTTTTTATCTCATCGGTTATGTGCGGTATTATCTGAACGCATTTTCCAAGAAAGTCGCCTCTTCTCTCCTTTTCAATGACCGCTTGATACACTTGCCCAGTCGTAATATTGTTTTCCTTTGATAAATTAATGTCGAGGAACCTTTCATACCAGCCTAAATCCAGATCCGTTTCACCTCCATCATCGGTGACGAAAATTTCGCCGTGCATATATGGATTCATGGTTCCGGCATCAACGTTCACGTATGGATCTATCTTAATCGCTGTGACTGAAAACCCTCTAAACTGAAGCATTTTTCCCACGGATGATGTAACTATTCCTTTACCTACGGAGCTCAATACTCCGCCCGTGACAAAGATGTACTTGACCATAGCTTATACCTCTTCCCAATATAGGAGATAAGTCTAAAACATGCTTAAAACGATTAATATTTGCTTGCGTTAAAACGAAAGATTTTTTTCTAACGCTTTCTCCCTTATACTTAGGTGCAGGTTTAAGGAGGTAAGCTTAAATGAGGATTGGTGTTCTAACAGGCGGTGGAGACGCGCCGGGACTTAACGCCGCTATTAGAGCAATAGTGAAGAAATGCGAGAAATATGGATTCGAAGTCTTAGGTATTAGGCGCGGCTGGGCAGGTATGCTTGAGGGCGATGCGATACCGCTGAAATATGAAAATGTTAAGGATATTATCGGGTTTGGCGGCACACTAATTAAGACTTCGAGAACAAACCCGCTGAAGTATCCTGATGGAATAAAAAGGATAACTGAAAACTTCAAGAAACTTGGTTTATATGCATTAATAGCGATCGGTGGAGACGATACGTTGAGTGTTGCTAAAGCAATCAGCGACGCAGGGTTAAATGTTGTTGGTATTCCTAAAACCATCGACTACGATGTACCCGAAACCGAGCATACAATAGGTTTTGACACCGCTGTTAACGAAGCAATGCACCAGATAGAGAATATAAAAGCCACCGCTGATGCTCATGAAAGAGTATTTGTTGTCGAAATTATGGGCAGGCATGCTGGATGGATTGCGCTGTATTCAGGGTTAGCTGCCGGAGCAGACCTCATATTAATACCGGAAGAACCCTTCAGCATATCTGACGTAGTTAACTTTGTAAAAAGGAAGATGGAGAGCGGTCAAAAATCTCTAGTGATAGTTGTTGCTGAAGGCGCTCTAATTAAAGATTATAAGGGACCAATAACTAAAGATGTTAAAGTCGATCAGTTCGGGCACGTTTACCTTGGTGGGATAGGAGAATTTCTGGCGAAAGAAATAGAGAAGGTGCTGGGCATTGAAACAAGACATGTTGTCCCGGCACACACGATTAGGGGAGGGTCGCCGACCGCGCTTGACCGCATAATATCCACAAGGTATGGTCTAGCAGCGGTAGATTTAGTTAAGGAAGGAAAATTTGGCTTAATGGTTACGCTTAAAGCCGGCAAGATAACTACCGTTCCACTTTCAGAGGTGACTGGGAGAACTAAGCAGGTAGATTTAGAGTTATATAATGAGGCTAAGGTCTTCTTTGAGTAGAAGGCGAAAGAAATTAAAAAGCCTACCCTTAATTCTCTTTTTATCGCTAATTCTCCCTTAAATTTCAATACCGGCTTCTTGCTCTCTGAGAAAGTTATTTAATTCTTCTCTGTAGGGTAAAGCGGTTATTGCACCGTGCTTTGTGACTACAAAGGCTCCAACAGCATTAGCTACCTTAACACATTTTTCCAGATCCCATTCCTTGATCACGCCAAGAAGCAAACCAGCGTTCCATCCATC
Source organism: Bathyarchaeia archaeon (assembly GCA_038866525.1). Taxonomy (GTDB): domain Archaea; phylum Thermoproteota; class Bathyarchaeia; order Bathyarchaeales; family DTEX01; genus DTEX01. The sequence goes on along the minus strand of JAWBZG010000003.1, from coordinate 42,061 downwards.
GCCAGCGCCCGTAGTATCTACGGGTTTAACCTTAAAAGCTGGAGCATAAACTTTTCTTCCATCTTTGGTTTTCACAAAAGCTCCCTTTTCGCCAAGCTTTATGCCAACGATCTCAACACCATACTTTAAGGCTTTATCCGCAGCTCTTTCTGGTTCGCTCGTCCCAAATGTAAACTCCGCCTCTTCACGTGAAAACATCGCTATATCAGAGAGCTTAAGCATCCTACTATAAACCGCCCTTATCGCTTTCTCAGATTTCCATACATCAAGTCTTAGAGTTGGATCAAACGAGATTTTAACCCCCATCTTCTTAGCATATATGACGGCATCTAAAATGGCTTTTCTCGCCGGATTAGCTGAAAGAGCGAAACCCGAAGCATGGAGAATCTTCGCAGAAGAAACATAGTTATAGTCGATGTCTTCCGGCGATAGAGAATCAATCGATGTTCCTTTAACCCAAGGGCTTCGATAAAATATGAATGTGCGCTCACCAGTTTCCGGATCATTAATGACAAAGGCAAGTGTTGTTCTAACATTCCTTTTAACCTTGACGTGGGATATATCGACGCCATTTCTTTCAAGCTCCTTTAAGAGAAAATGCCCAAATGGGTCGTCTCCGACAACAGTTATGGCTCCTACTGTTAAACCAAGTCTTGCCGCCCCTATTAAGGTATTCATGGGCGCTCCGCCAAAAAACTTTCTGAACGTGGAAGCCTCAATATATGATACTGGTTCGGTCGCAATGAAATCGATTAAAACCTCACCTACTCCAACAATGTCTAAGCTAACCATGTTTTCATCCCCTCCACTATTTTGCCTCCAGTCTTTCTATACCGCTCATATATGGTCTTAGAACTTCCGGAATTATGACAGACCCGTCTCTTTGCTGATAATGTTCTAAGATCGCCATCATTGTTCGGCTTGTCGCCAAAGCGGTGCTATTGAGCGTATGCACGTATCCTTTTGGAGGTCTCCCGGGACCCTCTCTATACCTTATATTTAATCTCCTTGCTTGGTAATCTGTGCAGTTTGAGTTTGAGCCTATCTCCCTAAACTTCCCATCAACCATCCAAACTTCCGTATCATATTTTTTGGCGGCAACCGTCCCTATATCGCCAGTGCAGACATTTACTACACGGTAATGTAAGCCAAGCATCTGGTACATTTCTTCACAATTTCGTTGAAGTTCTTCATGGATCTCCCAAGATTGCTCTGGAAGACAAAATACAAATTGCTCAATCTTATTAAATTGATGCATCCTAAAGAAGCCTTTAGTATATTTGCCGTGCGTCCCCACCTCCTTTCTAAAGTTGGTGCTTATGCCAACAAACTTTAATGGTAGTTGGCTCTTATCTAGGACCTCATCCATAAACATTGCCGCTATCGGATGCTCGCTCGTAGCGATTAAATATAGGTCTTCGCCTTCAATCTTATACATAACCTTTTCAAAGTCCTCCAGATCAACGCAGCCCTCATAAGGTTTTCTACGGAGCATGAATGGTGGTTCAATTAATATGAACCCACGTTTTCTGAGAAAGTCGATAGCAAACCTCTGTATTGCGAGATCAAGTAAAACAAGCTCCTCTTTAAAGTAAAAGAAGCCTGAACCGGCGACTTTATTAGCCCTCTCTTCATCAACTAGACCCAGATTTTTCGCTATCTCTATGTGGCTTTTAGGTGGGAAATCAAATTTTGGCGGCGACCCCCACCGTCTTATCTCAACATTATCGTTTTCGTCCAGACCGTAGGGAACCGATTCATGAAGCAGGTTAGGAACCCGCATAAGTAAGCTCTTTACTCTCATTCTATATTCTTCAACATGGTTCTCTAGAGCTTTTATATCAGCCTGAACTTTTTCAGCCTCAAGTAGGAGGTGTTCAACATTCTCGTTCATCTTTTTTCTCTGGGCAATTGCAACGCTGAGCTCGTTTCTCCTCTTCCTCAAATTATTTAGCTCTGTCTGCAGCAGCCTCCATTTTTTATCAACCTCTATTAGTTCGTCCAGTATCTTCAGTTTCTCTGAATCATTTCTGCGCTTAATGTTCTCTCTGACAAATTCCGGCTTCTCTCTTATCAGCTTTATATCTATCATTGCGGAACCCTTTTCAGGAAAAGATAGAGACTTAGGCTCCATTTATATATTTTTCGCGGAACTTAATCCATCCAATATTAGCCCTCATATCTAATTTATAGCGCCATCGATCTTTTATTTCATTTATTAATTGGCTGGAATCAAGGTTTAAGTGACGGATACGAATTCTACTCTCAAAGAGATTCAAGCCCCAATCTTCTTCAGAAACCTTTAATATGAGCCTATTATTATTTTTCTGGATACGGCGGTGGCGTGAAGGTGTCGAAGAGCGCTCGTATCAAAGATAAGTGGCGTAGTAAAAAATGGTATACTGTGGTGGCTCCACCATATTTCGGGAGCGTTGAAATAGGCGCTATACCGGCGGATGAGCCGGAGAAGATTCTGGGAAGGGTTGTTGAAGCAACTTTATATGATATAACCGAGGACTTTGCCCATCAATATCTGAAGACCTATTTCCAAATAATTGGTCTTGATGGTAAGAGAGCTCTAACAATATTTAAGGGGCATGAATATTCGAGGGACTATCTGAGAAGCCTAATTAGAAGAAAAACAACCAAAATTGACGGAATATTTGACGTGGTGACTAAAGATGGCTATAAATTGAGAGTTGCGGCATGCGCTTTCACAACAACTAGAATAAAGACATCCCAAGAGCGAGAGATACGCGCAATAATGAAGAAGATTATAGAAGAGAAGGCACAGACATTATCTTTCGATCAATTCGTGCAAGAGGCTGTCCTTGGGAAAATAGCTTCCGACATATATAATAGTGCGAAAAAAATAGCGCCTTTACGCCATGTAGGTATAAGGAAAACGAAACTGCTTTCAAGACCAGAGATCCAGATACCAATGGTTAAAGAGGCGCCTGAAGCCAAGGTTGAAGCGAACGTGGAGTTAAATGAGGATGAAAGTGCTGGAAACGTTGAGGATGAAGAAGAATCATCAGATGAAGAATGAGATTATGCGATTTGCTGGTCTTTCGACACGCTCCATTAAAAGTTAATTATGAGAAAAGACGATCTACTATTGAGAAGAAAAGTTGCGCAGGAGGCGGCCTTCCTACTATACACTATGCAGGAAAAAGAGTTTAAACAAGCTAAGGAGAAGGCTGCTAGTGCGCTTGGTTTAAGAGTTCTGCCGACAAATTTAGAGGTTGCTGAAGAGCTGGATCGAATAGCTGACGAGTATGAGGGGGAGGAAAGGAAAAACCGCCTAATACGGATGAGGGAAGAAGCCCTTAAAATAATGGAGTGTCTTAAAGCCTTTTATCCAAGGCTTATAGGCAGCGTTTGGAGGGGAACCGCAAACAAGAATAGCGACATAGATATAGTTCTTTTCACGTCTGATAAGAATTCAGTTATAGAAGCTCTAACTAATATGGGGTTCAAGATAACAGGTATTGAGACAACTTCTACTGGAAAAGACGGATGCGGCGAAGCTACACACATCTTCTTAGAATTACAGTCGGGAGATAAGGCTGAATTAATTGTTAGAAGACCGGAAGACATGTATATTAATGAGTACTGTGATATTTACGGCGATTTAAAGAGGGGTTTAACATTTTCCCAGCTTAAGAAGGTTTTAGAAAAGGATCCATTGAAAAAATTTGTTCCGAGAAGAGCTAGAGTTTAAGTTCTCTCAAATGAAACCTTTTTAAAGATGATTGCCATAAAATAGGTTGGAGAGACTGAGAAAAAATGAATGTTGATAAAGAGCAGTTCAGAAAAATGTTCCCCAATCTCGCCAGGGAAATGGAGGGGGAAGGGGTTAAAATAACGATTTCATCTATAAGGCTTGATCCACAGGAGGGGGAGAAGGCGGTCTCAAAGAAGTTCGATGGCTATATCCCCGATGTGATCGATTTCTTAAGAAGATGTGATAATGAGGAGCAAGCTGAAGAAATAATAGCGTATTTAGAGAAGAGAAAGGAAATAACACATGAATATGCGTCGACTCTTAGAAAACAGCTGAAAGAAAAGGGGGTTAGAAGCTTCGGTCCAAAGAAGGAGGAGGCATACTACCTTAGGCAAGCTGGCTACAAATGAAAGCACGCCTTTAACAAGATCGTTAGCGCAAATCCTTCACATACGTAAACTTTTAAATTAACCATCTTATTATTTTGATTCAAGACGTCAGTGCAGATGAGAATCAGAAGGTGGGTTTAAAGGATTGAAGAAAGACCCGTTACCACTAATTTTTCTACTTTTTTCTCTTATCTCTGCAAATCTTGCAGTTAACTTTGTGAGCGCGGAGAACACTGAGAGATCATCATCAATAAATCTATCTGTGAACGTGGAGAGAAAAATAGCGCTAGTGAGCGGCGGATACATAACAATTAATGACACGCTCATATTTCTGAATCCGGGGGAAAACGAATTCACGTTAACTAATTACATGGTTGGTGTACCGAAAAATTATAGTGAAAAATTGATTTATTATAGGGCTTACGATGGACGAAGTGATCTATCTGTAGCGGTTTTTGAAGATGAGGATTTCAGATGGCTAAACATATCGTTCTTAGAGCCGGTTATCTTAAGCAGTAACGAAACCTATAACTTTACTATAACATTAGTTTTTTCCGACTTAATTTGGAGAAAATCCGCGAACCTGTTTTACGCTATTTTCCCATTATATCCTAGTCTTACACATGAGGCTTCTTTCTGCAATGTTACATTAATTCTGCCATCTTTAGCTAAACTTTCAGAGAACAATTATCCAACCGACGTTTTCACAAATAAGACCAGCGACTTCAGGGTTTTATATAACGTAACTAGCCCCCTACCACCTTACGCAAAATCTTCCTCTTGGGTGGAATTCTCAGACACGACTTTTAAGATACTAAAGTTTTTAGAGTTGAGAAGGGAACTATCAATAGATTGTTGGGGAAACATTTTCGCAACAGACTTTTACGAGATGGAAACAGTTAACATTTACTCCATAGATGTAGTCCTGCCACCCGAAGCCACCGATATATCTGCTTATGATGCATATGGTAAGTATCCTAAGGGTCGACTAGACATTGAAAATGCGAATCATGGCACGTCTGTTAAAATATATTTGAGTGAAAAATTGGAGAATAGTGAGAGAGCTAAAGTAGCAGTATCCTATATGTTGCCTCCTCAAAAATATTTGATCATGGAGGGATGGCAAACTTTCATATTAAACATTAATATTACGAAGCCAGACGCATGGATCATATATAGGGTTATCATCAGCATTACGTTACCTGAAGGCGCAAGTCTAATACTAAGAAATAATGCCACTGGGTTGAATATTGAGACAATAAACCCTTTCCAAGAAAAGATTGTTTTTGAGCGATATAATGTCACAAAATTTGAGAATTTAAGTCTAAGCTTTAAGTATCAATATGTAGTTTTTTGGGCAGCGTTAAGACCAACCTTATTTGCGGCAATTATAATTGGTTCAATCTTAGGGTTCCTTCTTCTCACTAAGTTAACTGGTAAAGCTGAGACTTCCTTGCCAATACTTATCTCTGCTGAGACTTTGGAAAGACTTGTAGAGATCTATGAGGAGAAGATTCGCATTGCATCAGAGATAGAGTCTCTAGAAGAGCAGTCCGCAAAAGGTAAAATATCTAGGAAACAGTATAGGCTCGCTAAGAAAATCTTTGAAGAACAGCTTTCATCTCTTCAAAAGAGTTTTCTTGACTTAAAAGCCAAAATAGAAGCTGCTGGAGGGCGTTATGCGGACATGATTAGAAGATTAGAGGCTGCTGACGCGGAGATCGAGGATTTGAAAAAGAGCATACTTGATGTTGAAGCTAAATATAGGCGCGGGGAAATATCAGCTGAAGAACGTCGAAATCTTCTTGAAGAATATAAAGGCAGAAAAGAAAGGGCGGAGAGGAAAAGGGAAGAAGTACTTCTAAGATTTAAAGAGGAAATCTTATAGCTGACCAAAATTATTTTATAGGGAATAATGTTTAATCAAGTTCGGAGTTAGAAGTCGCCATAAACAATATTATCTTTTTGGTTTAAGCCCCAATTTATGACAGAACAGGTAAACCAGTTATTGCAAAAGATTTCTGACATGTATCTAAGGCTTTCAGATTATGAGAAAAGAGTTTATGAGATTTTGCTGAGCGAAGGTCCTTCCACAGCTACAAAAATAAGTGCGCTGTCAAATGTTCTGAGAACGAAAATATATAAAGTATTAGAAAGATTGGTTGAGATAGGCACAGTAAGCGAGATCCCACTAAAACCCAGATGTTATATCGCTTTGCCGCCTAAAGAAGCCTTTAAGCCTATTCTTGAGGCGCAGAAAGTAATTCAGAGAAGCCTTTTACACCCTGATTTCCAATCTTCAGAAAAAGTATGAGGAATCTATGCATTCAACCAATATAGTGCGTGAGGAGTTCTGGATCTTTACCGGGCAGGAGGCGTTAGAAAAAGCGTCTAAATTCCTATCGCAAGCGGAGAAAAACATTTGTGATAAGCGGTGATCAGCAGATTAAAATCTTATTCTCCGATAAATCCTGTTTACCTATTAGAAAGCTGCTTTAATCCATAAAACTTTTATTTTTCTTCAATCTATCTTTTGGAAAAATATTCGGAGTGTCCTAGCGATGGTTAAAATAGATGTAGATGTAGAGAAATGTACTGGCTGCGGTAACTGCGTCGACGTTTGCCCAGCAGGTGTCTATGAGCTGAGAGAAGGAAAATCCGTTGCGGTCAATGTTGATGCCTGTCTTCTCTGTAGAGCTTGTGAGACCCAATGTCCAAATAATGCCATAACGATCACAGAATAGTAGATTAGGTTATAGAGACCAATACCTCGACTGAAACCTCCTCACCGCTTCGATCACTTTATTTGCTTCTCTCTGGGCTATCAAATTTATTGGAGGATATCTGTCCCTGATTTCCAAGTTCATTCCAACCATTCTCGCTATGCAGGATGCAACAACTCTCCTCAGAAACCAGAGATTGTATCCTCCCTCAAGGACAGCTACAAGCTTTCCACCGCACAGTTTATCCGCTAAATTAAGGATCAACTGAAAAATCTTAGGGTATATGTGGGCGGACAACAATAGATCAGATACCGGATCTCTATAGTAGCCATCAAAGCCCGCCGAGATCAATATGAATTGAGGCCCATATTGCATGGAGATCGGCAAAACTATAGCCTTAAGCGCCTTCCAAAAAGCTGGATCACCAGATCCGTATGGAAGCGGAATGTTAACAGTGTATCCTCTACCCTCCTCAACCCCAACCTCCCAAATAAACCCTGTCTTAGGGAAATCGGTTGGATCCTCGTGTACGCTCACATATAGAACTTCATCGGCGTCGTAAAAGATGTCTTGAGTCCCATTTCCATGATGAGCATCTATATCCAGAATCAGCACTCTCCTCAAGCGTTTTCTCTCAATAAGATACTTCGCAGCTAAGGCAATATTGTTGAAGATGCAGAAACCAAGCCCATACCCTGGCCCTGCATGATGCCCTGGTGGTCTAGCTAATACGAAAGCATTATTAAAGTTTCCTGAAAAAACCTCCTCTACAGCTTTAACTGCTCCCCCAGCGGCTAGCCTTGCAACGTTAAAGCTTTCCTTTGATAATGGGGTTTCATCATTTATGAATCCGCCGCCTGAATCACAAATATCCCTAACTCTATCGACGTATTCTTTAGTATGCACTAATAGCAGTTCATCTAATTCTAGAAGTCGGGGGTTAACAAAGGCAATTTTACTTAATAATCGCTCCTCTCTCATTATACCGCTTATTATCGCTGCTAAGCGCTGAGGTTTTTCAGGATGATCTTTTCCGGTTTTATGCTCCAAGTATATAGGCGAATATATTATTGCCGTCCTCATTGCGCCCACCTTATTTCATCAAATATCTTCTCGACAAAGGCTTGTGTAGACAACCCCTTCTTTCTTGCAATCTTTTTTAATGCTTTGCTCACTCCGGTCCCATATTGAATGGCCTTTTTAGGTTTAAGATAAATGTCTGCCGGTAAACCGATTCGTTCAGCGAGTTTTCTCAGGATCCTTTTTCTCAATGGATCGTCTCGGGATGCTATCTTCAAGGTTATTGGCAGACTTAGAGCAAAAGATGCTAGGTCATAGTCTACAAATGGAAATCTGACGTCTATTCCATGAAATGAACATATTTTTTCCTCTTGCTCAAGCGTACTCTCATGCAATCTTAACACATCACCATGTAGAGATTGCTCCACTTTTTCCGCCGAAAACTCAAGTTCTCTTAAGTACTTATAATATCCCGCAAAAATCTCATCGCTTCCTTGCCCAGAAAGCATTACTCGATTATTTAGTTTAGATGATACCTCAGCAGCCCAGTATATTGGGATGAAGATCGATGCCTTTAAAGCGTTAGCCTCCTCAATCAGCCATAAGACCCTAGGTAAAGCCTCCTCAACATCTTCAATCGAATATATTTCAGCCTTAAGCGGTAAACCAATATCCCTAGCAGCCTTCTCAGCCTGCTCTATCTCCTTTGAGCCCTCTAATCCAACCGATATTAAAAGCACGCTTACACCGGCTTCTTTAGCCAACGCAGCTATTATGCTGCTATCTAAGCCTCCGGAAAACCCCACTGAAACGCTTCTTAGGTTACATGTCTTCTCCCTAATGGATTTTAGGATCATGCCATGTAATCTCTCTATAGCTGTATTCTCGTCAATAGGCTCTACTTTGGGCCTTCCTAAAACCCTAACGATCTCTATTATTACGCCATCTTTCGTTATCTCCGCCAAGCTCCCAGGTGGAAAAGACCTTACGCTACCATTGTTTATTCCAAGAACCCATAGCGCTTTTCGCTCTGAGGCTAAGGCGAAAAACCTTTCATTTTCACAAAAATAAAGTGGTTTTGACCCCATTGAATCCCTTCCAACAATGAGCTTGTTGTTCTCAACCGCGGCAAACGAAAACGAGCCATCCATTCTCCCAATAATGTGCTTTGCAAACTCTTTAATTTCACCAAATTGCTCCAGCAGGTCAACGACGTCTTTCGCCTCTAGGCAAAATGGAGAAAAAATCCTTCCCTCAAAAGATAATTTGCAGCCTTTACACTCAATGGGCTGCGGGATATCCTTTGGGAAGATGCGGCTAAAATTGTAGCCTAACGCTATGCTTGATTTAGCATTTATCAACCCCTCCATCTCGCTGAAATCTTTTGCAATAATTGTCGTCCTATCGGTAGATATTCCATAAGCATCCCCACCCCTATGCTTGAGCGCTCTAAGCATTTTTATAGTTTCTAAAGCAGCATTAATTTTTCCGCAATCTTTAGAAATAACTGCTGCTATGGCTCCCATTCTTTCCCCCATTCACCTCTCTCTTTCGCTTCCATGCTTACACTAGGCGTCCACTATCCTAAATGTTACGATTGCCCCTTCATCGGTCTCCTCTATGCTTGAGATCACGGTTTTTAATCCCATCTCCCCTAAGATAATCCTGTAGTCCTCAAAGTAATCGTAGAAGCCGCATGTATAACATAAGCCTCCACCAAACTCGATTTTAATCTCGCCATCCGATATCGAAATTAGTCTTGCTTCAACCTCCGGAGACCTATACCTATTGTATTCCGCTATAGCATCCTCAACTATCCTATTCAGCTCCCCTAACATAAATCCTCACCTAAAAGGGGGATCAAATCTTTAAAGTTAGAAGAATTAATAAATCTTTTTTAAGAGCATATGTTATTGGAGGGATCATTAACAATGCCGATTCTACCTATTGATTCCGGGCGTTATGGTACCCCGGAGATGCTCAAGATCTTCGAGGAAGAGAATTATGTTCAAAAGATGCTTGATGTTGAAGCCGCATTAGCGTGGGCTCAGAGCGAGGTTGGCGAAATCCCGAAAGAAGCCGCTGAGAAAATAATGGAGATGGCGTCGACAAAATACGTTAAGGTGAGCCGGATAAAAGAGATTGAGAAGGAGATTAGGCATGATGTTATGGCTCTCGTCAAAGCCTTAGCTGAGGTTTGCGGCTCAAGCGGCGCATATGTGCATCTCGGCATAACAAGCTATGATGTCGTCGATACTGCCAGAGCCCTACAGCTTAAGGAGGCGCTGGATGTGATCGAACGCCGCCTTAACGATTTAGAGCTGATTTTGCTTAATTTATCTGATCGCTATAAAGACACCGTGATGATGGGGCGCACTCACGGCCAGCATGCGCTGCCAATAACTTTCGGGTTTAAGATGGCGGGCTGGATGCGTGAGATCTCTAGGTATATTCAAAGGCTGAGAGAGAGCAAGAAACGTATCTTAGTTGGTAAGATAACTGGCGCTGTTGGAACTCAAGCCGGGCTTGGCTCAAATGCCATGAAAATACAGGAGCTTGTTATGGAGAGACTTGGGCTTAAGCCAGCAGATATTACAACGCAGATAATATCACGTGACATACATGCTGAGCTAATATGCCTATTAGCGATGTTAGCCTCAACGCTGGACAAGTTTGCCATAGAGATAAGGGAATTGCAAAGGACTGAAATAGCTGAGGTTTTTGAGCCATTTGAGAAGGGAAAGCAAGTTGGCAGCTCAACGATGCCCCATAAACGTAATCCAGAGATATGTGAAAGAATATGTGGTTTAGCGAAGGTTGTTAGGAGCCTTGTTATTCCAGCGCTAGAAAATATTCCAACATGGCATGAAAGAGACTTAACGCAGTCATCGGCTGAAAGATTTATCATACCTGAGGCGTGCATACTAGTGGACTATATGCTGAGCCTAATGATTTGGGTTCTATCGAATCTCGAGGTCGACGAAGAGAAAATGCTTAAAAATATAGGTTTAACCCAGGGAAGAGCGCTCTCAGAGGCAGTTATGATAGCCCTCGTAAAGAAAGGGATGAGCAGGCAGGAGGCGCATGAAATTTTGAGACAAATGGCGATCAAAAGCGCCTTCGAAAAAAAGCCCTTCAGAGAAGTTCTCATAAGCAATGAGGTAATTAGAAAATTTTTAACAGAGAGAGAAATAGATGAGGCTTTAGATCCGAAAAATTATCTCGGCACCGCCATTGAGCAAGTTAAGTTAGCCATAGAAAAGACAATTCAGGAAAGGCGGGAAAGAGGGTTAAATTGAACGCTATGCTTTATAATAGCTGCATCATTCCCTAATCGGCGGCGGTATCACTATTAGGGTCTGCGTTCTGATAACTCCCCTTATGCTTTGGATCTTCTCGATAATCACTCCAAGATTCTCCATTTTCTCAAATTCCACCTGAATTATGTCATCAAACTGCCCAGTTACAGCGTAAGCCTCCTTAACTCCCTCAACCTTTAGCGCCGCCTCAGCAACCTTCCATATCATCCCTGGCTCGGAGTTCACAAGAATATACGCCTTCATATATATCACTGAAAACATTTTTATCTTCTAGGGAGTATAAAAGACTATGCTTAGCTTGGACTTTTAATTTCCCTTAAGAGCGGCTGCGTAACTGAAAGATTCAAAGTAGCCCTAGAGGTATAGGGAAAGAAAAGACGCGTGAAAATAAGAGATGTGGGCGGAGAATCTTATGGTGCCTGAAATAAATTTTCACTTTTCTCAATTTTTATTGAATTTTTAGAGATATAGCGTTTTATCCCCTTAACACACCGGTATTTTTCCATAGACGAGATCCATGATAAATCTATCTAGGTTTTCAAGCTCATAGCTGACTATCTCTTCAACCCGCTTCTTTATAGCGTTGAAGCAAGATTCTGATGCGGTTATTAGTTGTACAGCAATTATAACTGGCTGATCTACCGGCTGACCAATTTTGCTCAACATCCAAACATAAACCTCTTTTACATCGTTTACCTCACTATAAATTTTCTCAGCGATTCTATGGGTCAATAAATTGTATATTTTGCCAACGTGGCTAACCGGATTCTTACCAGCAGCAGCTTCTGAACACTGAGGCCTATTAAGCGATATAAGCCCATTAACCCTATTTCCTCTACCAACTTGCCCCGAATCAGCCCCATCAGCACTTGTCCCAAGAACTGTCAAATAAACTCCGTTGATACCTCTGCCAGGCGCATCTAGGGTGTTTAACTCTATGTGAACCTCGTCGAAACCATAGTTCCTTCTATTAATGAACTCTCTCATATTGCTGAGAACCTCTTCTTTCCTCTCAAAATAATGTTTTTCATCAGTTATGAACCTGTCCACAAAAGCCATCGAAACAGTTAATTTTAGCTCCCTGTTTCTTCTAAAAGCCATGACTTTGATGTCTTCCCCAGTCTCAGGAAATCTTCTCTTAAATTCTTTAGAGTTAAGGTACTTCTCCAGCTCTAAAACAGTTTTCTCTGTTTTTGTCAACGGGGCCCATCCAACAGCGGCTGAAGTATCGTTTGCCTCAAGCATCTTTCCACCACGCCTAAAAATGTCTGTGAGCGCTTGTGAACCCGGCTGTATTTCAACCTGATATGTTACATGTTTGTCTGGATCAACGAACCTAAGGTTTCTCCTAAACCAATTTTTAGCCGTTTCAATAGCTATCTCGGAAACCGGAATCTTAACATTTCCAGCCTCAAATGTTGCTCTGTCACCAAATATGAGCTTCATTGGCTTCTTAACAACCCCTCCGCCGAACCTTACCTCAACTTCACCAGCTACTAAAAGAGACTTGTCAATATTATGATGCATTATTGCCCCAACTTTCTCAAGGTACTCTTTGCAGAGATTTACTGAGACCTCGTCCATTATTGCATCACATATGGTGTCTGGGTGACCTAAACCCTTCCTCTCCACTATCTCAATTTCTTGCTCCTCTAGCGGCGTATTCCTCGAGAACATAACGGATATATTTCTAGTTCCCATTTCATGCTATCCCTCGACGCTTCAAAGATTATCAATGCGACCTCATATATATTTTTTGGTATAATAAGCCGAAAAAATATGTAAAAATATGCATAAGCCCAAAAAGATAACTAAACAATTATATCAATTCGTCTTGATAAAGGATAAATATTGCCTCGCGTATCTTGTTTATTGAGATTATAACCGGGGATTATATTTTGATAATAACTGGTTCATTAATTAAAAAAATGAGAATTGAGGCTGGATTAACTCAGAGTCAGCTAGCGAAGATGGTTGGGGTTTCACAGGCGCATATAGCTAAGATAGAAAGCGGGAAAGTTGACCCCCGATTATCAACGGTTAATAAGATACTGCAGATACTAACTAGTAAGCGTGGAAAGAAGTGCAGAGATATTATGACACGAGAAGTCATAACGACGACACCTAAAGAAAAGATAAAGAAAGTTAGTGAAATAATGGTAAGATACGGTATTTCACAATTACCGGTAGTCGATGGAAATAAGGTCGTTGGCATGATAACTGAGGAAGGAATTATACGAAATCTAAGCTCAAACATATCTGAAGAATCGGTTGAGAAGATAATGGAGCCTCCTTTTCCGTCAGTGTCGGAGGACACGGACATAAGTGTGATTAGACCATTACTAGAGATGCATCCCGGAGTCTTAGTGGTCAGTAAGGGCGAATTAGTTGGAATTATAACTCGCTCAGATTTGCTAAAAGTCATATAGAAGAGCTAACCACTAATCTAGTCTCATCTGCTTCCTCTTAAACTTGCTATAGTTAAATTCATTTTTGAGCTATAGAAGGTCAATGCGAAATAGAAGAGTATCGTTAGCGGTATACGCAGTGTTCTCCAACAGCCTTCTATAATCTTGGTTTTCACACACCTTTAAAATCTCTTAGGCTTTTTAGGATGAAATCTTAACTCTGAAATCTTCCTTCACGACATTTAAGACAACATTCGTAACCGTCCGCTTAACATACGGCATTGAGAGGAGCTTCTTAACGAAGGCATTCAGCCCAAATCTATCCTTAAATCTGGCTATCACAGCTATATCAAAATCTCCAGTTATATCGTAGACCGCAACCACATTATCCATTTTAGCAACCTCATTCTCAACATCAACTAGGTGCGCGCCCTCAGCCTGAATAAGTATAATTGCAATAGTCCCATAACCAATCTTCGCTGGGTCAACGATAACAGTATAGCCCCTTAGAATACCCCTCTCCTCAAGGCTTCTAACACGATTATATGCTGTCCCAACGGATATACCGAGCTTACTTGCAATCTTATTAAAGCTTATTCGAGAATCCTCCTGTAGCAATTCAATTATCTGAAGATCCAGCTCGTCAAGCTCATTAGATGGCGATGCACACACCTCCCAAATCTATTGAACAATTATTCAAAAATGAATAACAATATTTAAAAATTTCTCAAAATTTAAGGAAAAACTTATATATGGGTGTGTATTTTAAAAGCAAATCATTGAATAGAACGGTGGAGAACGGTTGGAGCACGCGGAATCCTTTGATAAGGCAGTTAAAAGAGCTATTGAAATCTTAAAGGCGAACAGGGTTCGGTGGATCCACGCATCCTTCGTTGATATAAGGGGTTTAATGCAGGACATGGTGGTTCCCGCTAGAGAGTTTATTGAGGGAGACGCCTTTAAGTCAGGTTTAGGTTTTGACGGTTCGGCTGTTAGGGGATTCAAGTCTATTGAGGAATCCGACATGGTTCTCATGCCAGATCCGGAAACGCTCGCAATAATTCCATGGACAAATGAGGATAGCCAGAAAAGCGCGATAGTTTTAGGAGATGTCTATGAGGCTTATGGGGGCACATATCCGTCCGAAGTTGATCCTAGAGGTTACGTTGCAAAGAGAGCTGTTAAGGCTGCTACTGAAATGGGGTACACCGGATTTTTCGCTCCAGAGATAGAGTGCTTCCTATTCTCATCGATAGATCCAACAAAGCTTGTTTGGGATCTCTGGGTTACCCCAGACGGCGGAAAAAGCGATTCTTGGGGGGCGCCGAGAGTTGTTCCTCAGTCGCCTGAGATCACCAGCGGAGGCTACGTGATTAGGCCTCGAGAAGCCTACTATAAGCCGCCACCAGAGGATACGACGATCGAATATAGGAACGAGGTCTCATCCATCCTCGAGGACTATTTCGGATTTAAGATTGAAAAGCATCACCATGAGGTTGCAACCGCCGGGCAGATTGAGATAAACTTTCGGTATGGGCAGCTCGTTGAGACCGCTGATAAAGTAATCTACTATAAGTTTGTATCGAAGAATGTTGCTAAAAGGCGTGGTCTAATAGTGACGTTTATGCCAAAGCCGATATATTTAGACAACGCCAGCGGAATGCATGTCCACATATCACTATGGAGGGATAATTTGAACGCTATGTATGATGAGAATGATGAGTACGCTGAGATAAGTCAGGTTGGAAGATACTTTATTGGCGGCCTACTTGAGCATGCTAGGGCTTTGACGGCTGTCTGCTGCCCAACTGTAAACTCATATAAGCGGCTTGTCCCAGGGTTTGAAGCTCCGATTTACGTGGTGTGGTCGCGGCGAAACAGGTCCGCGCTAATTAGAATCCCAGTTTACTATAGGGGTCCGGAATACGCCGCTTATAAGCGAATCGAGTACCGGGGCGCCGACCCCTCATGTAATCCTTACCTAGCCTTTTCATGTCTCCTAATGGCTGGGCTCGACGGCATAAAGAAGAAGATTGATCCAGGCGATCCAGTTGACGAGGATATATATAAGCTGTCCCCTGAGAGAAGGAGACATCTCGGTATAATTGAGCTGCCAACAACTTTGAAGGAAGCTATTGATGAGATGAAAAGCGACGAGGTGATCCACCGAACCCTTGGAAGCCACATTTTTGACGCCTTTATAGAGTACAAGATGAACGACTGGCACCAATACTGTCTTTACATAACGCCATGGGAGATAATGAAATACCTTGACTATTAGTTTGAGGTGGAGGTGTGTTTAATGATAAGAGCATATATATTTGTTGAGACAAGGCCCGGTACCTCATTGGAGGTAGTTAAGAGGATAAAGAGTAAAGTTAAGGAAGTCGTTCAGGCGGACGCAATATATGGTAGGTTTGACGCCATAATTATAGTTGAAGCCCCAAATTTTGAGGCGCTGCATAATCTGCTATACAATGTTATTGAGAGAGACCCCGACATTATCCACACGGAGACATCGCTCGTCTTAAGGGAAATAGGATGATTATTTGAGGGTTAGCATATGTGCGCAGTCAAGGATCTGAGAAAGAAACCTTTAAGGGCTTTCGTCCTCGTGAGGATGAAACCAGGAACATCTGAGGAAATAGTTAAGTCTAGGCGTATAAGGGGCGTTAAGATGGCTAACTCGGTTCTCGGGAGATACGATGCCGTTGTAATCATTGAGGCTAATAGCCTTGAAGAGCTACAAAAAATAATTTACGAAATGATCGAGCAGCACCCCAACGTTGTGCGTACGGAAACGTTAATCTCAATTTTCCATCCACCAGAATCGAATCCATCGCATGTAAATGAAAATATAAGTGGAGGCGAATAAAATGGGCACAAAAGAGGCGAAAGGCGTCTCGTCCTTTGAGGACATATATTTTAGAATGTCTCTAAAAGTTGACCCCATTATTGATGATACAACGCTCAGGGATGGCGTCCAGATGCCCGGCTTAGCTGTTTCCCCGGAGGATGCTGCGGAAATAGCCCGCCTATTAGATGAGGTCGGAGTCGAGCGGATAGAGTTACACCACTATCAGAAGCCCGATAAAGAAGCTGTTAAGCTTATTCAGAAAATGGGTTTAAGCGCCCGTCTCGCCGGGTGGTGTAGGGCTGTTAAAGAGGATATAGATGATGCGATAGATTGCGGCTTTGAGGAGGTCGGTATATCCCACCCAGTTTCCTACATACATTTCAGGGCTAAGTGGCCGGATAAAAGTCCCGACGACCTATTAAACAGGGTTGTTGAAGTAGTTGAATACGCCGCCAAAGACCATGGATTAAGGGTTTTTGTTCATGGAGAAGATAGCACGAGAGCTGACTGGGAGTTTGAGAAGAGGTTTATTAACGCTGTAGCCGACGCTGGAGCTGAATGCTATAGGATATGCGATACCGTTGGGGTTGGGTTATCCGACCCCAATGCCCCTCTACCCAATGGTATTCCAGCTAAAATTAAAGCCATAAAATATGAGACGAAAATTAGGGATATAGAGATTCACGCGCACGATGATTTCGGCAATTCGGTTGAGAACACTATTGCTGCGGTGAGGGCGGCTAATGGGATATGGGATCGAATCTACTTGAGCACAACCTTCCTTGGGATAGGTGAACGAGCCGGCAACGCTGAGACCGAGAAGGTTATAATGAACCTATATCTACATTATGGAGTTAAAAAATTTGAGGGAAAAACACAGAAGTTAACAGCTCTAGCTGAAACCATAAGTCGAGCAACCGGCTACGTTATTCCGCCCAACAAGGCTATTGTCGGAGCATACGCGTTTGCACATGAGTCTGGGATTCATACACATGGTGTTCTAAATGACCCGGCAACATATGAGCCTTATCCGCCAGAGCTTGTCGGAAATAAGCGTAGGCTAACAATAGGCAAGCACTCCGGAAAAGCCATCATAAGGCATAAAATAATTGAAATTACTGGTAAAGAACCTGACCCCGACAAGCTTATGGATGTTGTTCAAGAAGTTAAGAAGCTCTATGAAACTGGGAGAAAAGCATCTTTAAGGGAGGAGGAGTTTAAGAAAATACTTCAGAGCGTCGGGCTAATTTAATGAGGAAAGAACCTTAAATTTTGACACAGCTTCAATCATATTTCTGAGCTTCGCTATGGCTGCCTCATAACCCCTCTCCCTTGAACCCTCAATAATAAGATTTCTGAAACCACAGTCCGGTGTGAAAATTAGGCAATCATTATAATCTTTGAACTTCATGATTAACTCAAAGATCTCTTCTGTGGTTTCTACCCTCGGATTCCTACTCGATACGCAACCAACCGATAAGATCTTTCCAGCGCTTTTCAGGCTTAAAGGATCATATACTTTCATGTTTTCAGGCGAATCGTAAAATTCATGGCTTAAAAAATCTAAATCCGAATTTAATAGGATGCCAGCTAATTTTGGCGAAATTTTACCGCATATATGTATCCCAGTAGGCGCATTCTTACAGCTGTTTTTTAAGCCATTAAGTATCTTTCTAATATCATTTTCTGAATATTTAAACGCCATTCTCGCACCCACAATGATCCCTAGAATCGGCTCATCTATAGATATCATTGCTGAATCTTTTGACACTTCCTCGCAAACCTTAGACACTATTTGCGCGATTTGTTCAACTAACCTAATATCTGACAGAGCCGTACTAAGGAAAACCGACCCCCTATCAACCTCTATATAGGAGGATAGGGTGAATGGTCCCGTTATAGCCGCCTTAATATTAACCTTTAACCCCTTTTCTCTCACGTATCTCATGGTCCATAAAAAGGGTTCAAGTCCAGGCGGCTTAACATCAACATTTATATCTTTGCCCGCCAGCCTATACCTATTATGCTCGTAAATTATCCCGCAATCTTGGGATACTAGTTCATCTAAGAACTGCCTCCCCATATCAATTAACTGGGGGTAGGCGGGGAAATCTATACCTAAAGCGATTAAATCTCTTATGCACCTCTCCCTATTGGCGTTAGTATCCTCTAAAGGAAAACTTCCAATAGTAGATGTATAATATCCCTTCAGCTCCAATAAGTTTCACCCCGGCTTAAAACACTTAAAAATTTCATCGCATTCTACATGGTAGAATCTTCTATCTCCTCCGCTCCCTCAAGATTTTCTAGCTTATCTAACAGTTCAAATCCCTCTAAACATATTTTGCTCCCACATCTTTTGCAAACGATTAGCAGCTCTTTAAGCCTTCCTTGAGGATCCATCTTAACGTCTATTATCTCATAGTTTAAGTTGCTTTCATCTTCCGGCGATATTATGTTTCCGCATGAAGGGCAGGGGAAATCCCCCTCACCCTCAATCTTTGTCAAGTCTATTCTGTAAAGCAGATTTTCACCACACGTTATGCTCAGCTATCCTCGTTTAACATTTCTTTTTGACTCGGTTTAAAAGTTTTTAGGTTTCAAGACATTAGCTAGCAAGAGATTTCGGCCGCATGTTTCTCATTTAGAACCTTCTTATGAACCTCTCTATACGCTCAGGGCTTGGATCAATGGATAAGTTTAATGTAGCGTACGCTGCATAAGCATTATAGTATGGGCTTCCCTTCCTAGAGAACAAAGTTAGAATTCTACCACCATGGTTAGTCTTATAGCCGTTAAAAGCCGGCTCATGCCCCCTAATCACAAGTTTAATGTTTAGAGTTTCAAGAAATCTTCTGGTGATATCTTCGCCAAACAAGTATCCAGCTCCACGCGGAGACGGTTGTTTACCACGTATATCGTCGCTTGGGTCGCTCCATAAAATCTCTTCCAAGTGACTTTCAAACGGATGCTTTTTATATGCAAACGCTATATCCTCTAGGCTCCTAGCTTCGCTTGGAACCCCGCCATGAAGCATCACAAGCTTATTCTCTACGATCGCAGCTGTATAAAAGCGCCTGAAGAGCCGGCTTAGCTCCCTATATACTCCTAATCCATCCGCCTTAAACTTCCTCATCAATTGATATGGCAGATCATGCGGATACGCCAGCAGATCTTCAGGGCCTTCATGATTACCTTGCAGAAGAATAACTTTTTCTGGGAAAACCTCCTTTAAAGTTAAGACTACATAGTAAACTTCTGGCGAGTATACGCCTCTATCACCATAGTCGCCAAGAAAAATCAGGTAAATGTTGTTTTCAGCCCGTGCTTTCTCAACAAATTTTGTTTCGGACAATATATGTTTCAGGCTGGTTAGATCGCCGTGAATATCTCCTACAATGATCGCCTCTCTATCCGGAGGAACACTAATAAGCTTGCCGACAGTTTTCAGCTTTCCTCCGCCTTTCTCCTCTTCAGATAAAATCTGATCAACACGCTCAATTAAGCCTAAATATTTTTGCGAATCAACCTTTAGAGATTCATTGAATAAATCATTTAAGTGAGCCAAGTGAAACCCTGCTCAATTTAAGCAGACATTCGATTAATCCGAAAATAGATTGAAGCAAAATTATATTAATTCTTTTCTTAGATTTAATCTACGTTCAGATTTACTTTTGGGATGCGGAGGACTGAGCGATATGCCTATCCAAAAGGTTGGTTTTGAGGAATCTTTAGGGAGAATGGTTGTTGAGCGGGGCTTATGTGTTGGATGCGCATCATGCGTCATTTCTTGCCCATTTAATTGTCTCGAATATGCTGACAGCCTGCCTAAAATCATTGGCGATTGCAAAACATGCGGTATATGCGCCCAGGTATGCCCGAGATTCAGCTTATCTATACCGTCGCTGGAGGAGTTTATCTTCGGGAGAAGGCGGAGCGTTGAAGAAGAATTCGGCATATATAAGCGGGTTGTCGTAGCTCAAGCGACAAACAACGAAATTCTAAGTGTTTGCCAGGATGGTGGAGTTGTAACTTCGCTCCTAATATTTGCACTTGAGGAAGGCTTAATTAATGGAGCCGCCTTATCCAGCGAAAGCCCCGAAGAGCCTCTGAAAGCAGTTCCAAAACTTGCCCTCTCAAAAAGTGATATAATGAGGAGCGCGGGGACAAGGTATACGTATTCGCCAAACATGCTTGCGCTTAGAGAAGGCGTTCAGAAGAAGATTGGAAAAATGGCTTTTGTTGGAACACCATGCCAAATCCATGCCTTTAGAAGAATGGAGATGCTCCCATTAAAAAAGTATGCTGACGCCGTAAAGTTTACAGCCGGCCTCTTCTGCAGCGAGAGCTTCACGTATGAAGGACTAGTTAAGGATTTTCTACAGGGGAAAATGGGCATCGAGCTGAGCGAGGTGGTGAAGGTTAACATAAAGGGGAAGATGATTCTGAAAATGAGGAGCAATGAAGTTAAAGCATTATCATTGAAGGAGGTTAAGGATTACGCATGTAAGTTCTGTAGAGTGTGTCCAGACTTCTCCGCAGAGCTGGCTGACATATCGGTTGGTGGGTTAGGGCTTGAAGGCTGGTCTCTAACAATAGTGCGCACAGAGATTGGCGAAGAAATATTTAAAGGGGCGGAGTTAAAAGGAATAATAAAAGCGAAGCCAGTTGAGAACAGTAAGATTATCGACCTACTAATTAAGATGTCAAAAAGGAAGAGGGAGACTTCTACAAAAACTGTATAAGATTTACCTATAAACAACATGGTCAATGCTTAGTGGCTTAAGCCAATTAACGGTGCTTAGCGGTGGCCAATTGATTTCATTAAGAGACCCGCATTTATTCTCCCAGCAGTAAATATTCTCCCAGTCTTCTCATTTACGATGGTTATCTTCGCCGGAGCAAATATTTTTGGGTCAACTTTATAAAAGTCTTGTCCAGCCTCCTTAAATATTTCCGCGAATGTCTTTCCATAATCCTTCGAAGATGATGAAACCGCTTCTTCAACAATGTTTTTCAAATAACTGTCATCTTCATGCCTCACAATATAGTAGGCTGAACCCCCATATAATATGGCATCATTCGACCTGCCCATAGATTCAATCAAGTCCGGGTGGGGAGGTGGGATAGGAGCTTGTCCAAAAGCATATAACACTGTCCTCGGATCCAAACCGAGCTCAGTCAGCTTATACATGCCTACCTCAACTATTCTACCGGAAATCTGCGTTAAACCAGCTATAGATGAAGTTGACGCAACAACGACAAATAGGTTTTCAGGCGATACATGGCATGATTCAGCGATGGTTTCAATGGCTTCCTCCGGGGGCTCTCTAGAGGATTCTAGCACGATTACTGCTTCGTTAGCTTCATCCTTGTAGCCTATCTTCTCATATATGTTTTTAGGCTTCCGGGCTAGGGCTCTAGCTGGACCCGATCCTATAGCGGCATATTCGCCCACCTTAATTCTCCAGCCAGCCATTTGTGAACCTAAAGTTGCGATCGGAGGATAATCTGTACAGACGTTTATCAACGGAATATCTAATTCGCCCAGATGCATCAGCGAAATCTGCGCTTCGCCTAAGCCACCTAAACACACTTCTACGATGAGTTTGCCTATCAGGAAGCCTCCTCCAGCTTTTATTCCAGCGTCAATTATATGCGCCCCTAGACCACTTCTTTCAACGATAACATTATATTTTTCCGGGTTCCCGTATACTTCCCTAACTATTCTCATAGCTCCATTATTCACGCTTGGAATCAATTAGAAAAACCTCCTTAACATATTATTGCAGATACTTTTCATAGAACGCTAAATGCGTGTTCTTAGGCTTCGATACAAATAGTCTTCCGTCCCCGCCTTCAGCCATGTCGCCCACGAAGCGGTAGAATGGTCCCACTATTTTTTCTCCGTCAACATTAACGCTTGGCCTTAAGTCGTCTATCGAGAATGTGGGGAGAACTGATGGTATATAGCCACATATAATTATTCTTCCTCCAAGCATGCCTCCCCCAGCCTTACCAGCACAATCCCCATGAACAAGTATTGTTCCATCGAGCATGTTCACGCCAACAAAGTGCTTAACGGAGCCGAAAACCCTTATTAATCCGCCCCTCATTAGGCATCCGACCTCTCTGCCAGCGTCACCATGCACAATTATTGCTCCACCCCTCATACCTTCAGAGCTTCCACGGTATGGGGCGCCAAGATAATCGCCGGCTGAGCCATTAATCTCGATTCTGCCGCCCTTCATTGAACCCCCAGCCCAGGAATCGGCGTAACCGTTAACTATTATCTCCCCGCCCCTCATCCCCTCGCCTAAATGCATGCCGATATTGCCATCCACGATTATCCTACCCTTACTCATATTCGCCCCGACCCTTCGAACCTTAATAAAGTCCCCGACAAGATTTATTATGGTCTCGTCGCCGCCGGACTGGCTGATCCTCACATTAAAGAGATCTTTTAGATGGCGGATCCTATTGCCTTCCCAAACTTTTAACCCCAGTATCTCCTCCACGCTTTTTCCGTCAAATATGTCCGGGGATATGCAGTCCGCATATATGGGAACCCTAAACTCGCATCTAGGGGTAATTGTGAAGATTATTTCTCACACCCCCTTAACCCTCAAGGTAATTGGGGCTGAAGCCTTAAGATACTTTTCTGGAATAAAATAGTTGTCAAATTCAACGGTCCAGTATTCTCTAAACCTTTTCTTTAGGTTCGCCGACGCGTTTATAAACGCTTCATTCGTAAAATCTTCACTAGCAAAGTTTATCCAGTATGTTTTTCCATCAAAAGTTTTAACTATCTCGCCATCTTTAACAACTATCTCCCCGCCCTTAATAGTGTATGCCGCCTTAGCGAATGCTCTGCGAACCATTTTGTAATCGGATGAGGGGTCGATTTTCCTCGGATCAATATTATATATTGCTATGTCCGCGTCAGCGCCAACCCCCAGATGCCCCTTATTCTTTAAGCCTAAAGCCTTTGCTTGCCCAGCTCTAGTAATTATCGCCACCTCATAAAACGTGAGCTCTCTATCTATGCTTGGAAGCAGAGATCTGGCTTTAGCCTTCCTATTTATCTTTCCTAACGCTTTCTCTCTAGCCTTTCTACTCATCAACCAGCATATTATCTTGGGATACTCGGTGAATGGGCCGCCGTTAGGATGATCAGTCGTCAAATATATTCTCCATGGATCCTCCACTAGAAGGGCAAGCTCAAGCCCAATCGACCACATCGTCGCATGCACGTAGCTCTTCCGCCTATACTTAAATGGAACTATCCCTGAACTCGTCTCAACCTCAACATCGTGGTTAACCCACTTATTCCCGCTAAGCTCATAGAGGGTGTACTGCCATGGTCCATCCGCCGTCATTGTAGTTGTATCGGTGAAGATAACTTGACCCATATCTAAAGTTACATGGTTATGGGTATTAACGTATTTTGCTATCTCCTCAGCTCCACTCCTCATGTTAGCCCAGCTATCGCCCTTGAAGGCGCTGAACTGACAATGCGTAATATGGATGGCTGGTTTATCTGGTGGCGCTAAATCTTTTACGCAATCCATAGTCTTGATCGTCGTGATATAGTTGCCCGGCTGACCGAGCCTATTTGTGTGAACATGGATAGTGTGCGGCAAATTAAGAATCCTGTTCACCGCGCATAATCCACGAACGATCTCTCTTGGAGTTACGTTAAAATATGGGACTTGGTCATCTATATCGCTAACGTTTCTGCCGAAACCCCACGCTTCTAGCCCCCCAGGGTTCACTATCTTTATGGCGTAACCTTTAGTCGCCATGATCATCCAGGACACATGCTCGGCGCATTCTTTAATCAAGCCGTCCCTCAGATACTCTAGAACGAACCACCAGTCCCCTAAAAGCGGAAACGTTACCTTGTCAACTATCGGGGTGTCCTCTAATTCCTCATGCGTATGCCTAGCTTCTAGAGGAGGCATAGAGGGGTTACAGAGGAATGTGTATCCCATACGCGCATACCTATAGCCAGTTGTAAATGTGGATGGAACCGAGCGCCCGACGCCCGACCTCGTTAGCAATGTTTTTGGTTCAACATCAAAGACATGGTCTTCTGGTCTTAATAGTCTCCCAGAGTTAACCTCTGATCCAGCTATGTGCGTATGTATATCGATCCCGCCCGGCATGACGATCATTCCAGAGGCATCTATGATCTCCGTCTCATGCTCGTCCACTTTTTCAACTATTTTGCCATCCTTAACACATATATCCATTACTTCGCCATCTATGCCATTTAAAGGGTCGTAAACAAAACCATTCTTTATAATCAGGTTCATTTTCACGGTTCAGCGCTCCAGCTAATTGCTTATATAATGCAGAATACTGGGCAGGTTAATTTATATTTTCCTAGCGAGATTTCTAGATAATATCCACTATCTAGATGAGTGCGGAATTAACGGGCATGTAAGGCTATTCTCTCCAGCTCGTTTCTACGCTGTATAGCGTAGCTCTTTAAATCTTTGTTCGCAGCCAAGATTATTTCTTCAGCTAAACATTCTTCAAAAGTCTTCGGATTGCTGAACGCCGCCATCCTAGCGCCTTCGGCAATCCAGCGTAACGCTAGATCAACTCTCCTCTGAGGCGATATGTCAACAGATTGGTGGTAAACTATTCCACCATACATTATTCTCGTCGTATCCTCGCATGGCGCCGCATTTTCAATAGCTCTAACTAAAACCTCGATAGGGTTCCTTCCAGTTTGAAGATGGATTATTTCGAAGGCGTTTCTCACAAATTTTATCGCCCTAGCTTTTTTACCAGCATTTTTCCCCGGGCGCATAAGCTGATTGACCAATCTCTCAACAATGTTTACCTCCGACTTCGCAAACCTATTGTGCTCATGCCTCCCCATAGAGTGGGGTATAATGACGGGTCTAAGGCATATATACCTCTTAAGCCCAGGGTCCTTTACCTCAACGCCTTTAAAGCTCCATTTTCCGAAGAGCAGGTATTTTTCATACCATTCTTCAGGCCACCGATTCTCGTCGCCCAATCTTTCTCACCCAAACTAGACATATTTTTGGATTAACTGGCTTATTTAAGGGTTGTGCTCAAAAATTATTTGGTGGATCGCGGGAATCTAGTGTTGCCCCTCGGCTAGTAGAAGCCTAGAACTTTGAGGAGGACAGCCTTAGCCGAATAGAGCCTATTCTCGCTCTGCTCATATATCACTGACCTCGGGTCCTCAATCATATCTGGGCTTATTTCGTATCCGCGGTGAATCGGCATATCATGCATTATCCAGGCGCTGCTTCCAGCCATATTCTCCCTATTTATCTGATAGGGCATCATCAGCCTCATCCGTCTATCCTTTTCCTCAGCGTATCTTGGGTCTGAAAAGAACTCCATGTCTATCCACGTGTCCGTGTAGACGAAGTCCGCGTCCTTAACAGCTTCCTTGAGATCCAATGTTCTCTTCCAAAGCCCGGATCTTCTGGCTTCCTCTAATAAGTCGTCGTCCCTAGACGGCTCATTGAAGATAGGCGTAACTGTTGTTATTTCTATGCCAACTTTTGTGCAAACTTCAATCAACGAATTACACACGTTGTTATGTACGCCCACATATACGACTTTGACACCTTTCAACGTGCCCTTCTTCTCTTTCATAGTTATTAAGTCAGCTATCACTTGGGTTGGATGATATTTTTCATCACACCCGTTTATGACAGGGACTCTTGAAGCTTCAGCCATAACTCGAAGATCGGCGTGCTTCAACATCCTAGCTAGAATGCAGTCAACATTTCGTGAAAGATACTGTGTCTCATCATATATATCCGCTATTGTGAAGTTTGTTGCCCTCCAATCCATGTATATGGCGTGTCCACCCATCTGGGTCATAGCGACCTCGAAAGAGACCCTGGTCCTCGTAGAGGTCTTCTGAAATATCATGGCTAAAGTCTTTCCGCTCAAAGAATCCCTATAATTCTCAGGGTTATATTTTATCTCTATCCCTTTATCGACTATCCCCATTATTTCCTGCCCAGACAAGCCCTTGAAATTCAATAAATGCATTTTAATTTGCCTCCATGCTAATCTATGGATGCATGGTTATTAAGTGTTACCCGATTATACGAGATGAGATATTTTATATGTCGTTGGCAAATATTCTTTACTGGAGGGAACATTCTTGAAATCCAGCGAGCTAGAAGATCTAAAGATCCTTAGGGACAAAGTAGCTAAGATAACTCTTGAGATAATCCGCTTATCGAGCGAGAGACTAGCTTTGGCGAGAAAGATAGGTGAAATAAAAGCTCGAAACAATATGCCCGTTGAGGACCCTGATGTTGAAAATGAGCTAAAATTGAAAGTTGTAGATTTCAGCCGTAAACACGGTATAGATGAAGGATTTTCGCTTAAAATCTTAGAATTATTGCTTGAAGAGTCGAAAAAGGTTCAGCGTGAAGCTCTGGAACCTAAAAAGCATGGTGAATAAGCATTGGAGGTTTAAGAGTTGTTTGTTGCAATAATTGGCGGGGCTGGAAAAATGGGCTCGTGGTTTGCAAGGTACTTCATCGAGCACGGTCACGATCTCACAATATTCGATATAAACATGGATAAAGCTAATCTCATCGCTGAATCTCTGGGTATTAAAGCGTGTAAAAGTAGTGCTGAAGCCGCTAAAGATGCTGACCTACTGCTAGTGGCGACCCCAATAGAGGTTACGCCAAAAGTAATATCTGAGGTTGCGCTGGCATTAAAGGAGGGTTCCATCCTCGTTGAAATATCCTCTCTTAAATCTATGGTTTTTCCAGTTTTAAAGGAGATTTCTAAACGCGGATTGAGAACCCTCTCTATTCATCCGCTCTTCGGGTCTGGGGCACGAGGGATTGCTGGTGAAAAGATAGCCCTAATACCAGTTAATGATCTTAGGCTTGAAGAGAAATTGGTAAGGGAAATTTTCCCAGAAGCTAATATAATTCCCGTAGACTGCTATACTCATGACAAAATCATGGCTCTAACCCTATCCTTAACACATTTCATAAATATCGTCTTTGCATCAGTTATTAGTGAGGAGAATATACATATGCTGAAGCAGCTTAGCGGAACCACGTTTACATTACAGCTAATTTTAAGCGAGGCAGTAATGACTGAGGATCCATCCCTATATGCGTCAATACAGATGAATAATGAGCATACGATCAAATATATCGATAAATTCATATGTAATGTTTTAAAACTGAAGAACATTATCGAAAATAGAGATTCAGAGGGGTTCACGCAGTTCTATAATGAGGTCCGCAGAGCGCTTTTCAGGAATAGCGATTTTGAAGCAGCGTATAGACGAATGTACCACGCGCTTAAAGCCATCCGATGAAATCTCACGTTCAACCGCACATATCTCAATCTCTTAGTCTTTGAGCTTTATTAGGGTTTTAGTGTTTAAAACCCAAGGTAAATTTCTTATCTCGTCTATTTTAGCGTTAAGCTCCTCAATCGTGTAAGCTTGAATGAGCGCCGCTATATCGTACTCGCCTGAAACCTCAAAAACCTTATCCGTAATTTTCCTTATTTCCCGGGTAACTTCCCTTGTTCTGGCCGGCTCTGTTTCAACGAGGACTATTCCTTCAAAATCTATGCTTGTCTCAATGGTAAACCTTCTTATTATCCCCTCTTCTTTCAACTGCTTTATTCTCCTTCTTACAGCCCCCTCCGTTAAACCGACTTTTTTCGCTATTTCCACATATTTGGCTCTCGCATTCTCCTTCAATATGCGTAATATCTCAAGGTTAACTTGATCCACAATTCTAAATAATCAGCAGCGTAGTCTTAAAATTATTTTCCGAAAAACGGAATAAGTTGCGGAAATATTTACGTTTTTCGGAAAAAAGAAACGAAAAACATAAATATAATTTGGGTTTATTCAAGATTACCGTTGAGGGGAAAGAAATATGGGTGCAACAAGATTTGAAGGATGTTATACTGCTC
Source organism: Bathyarchaeia archaeon (assembly GCA_038866525.1). GTDB lineage: Archaea > Thermoproteota > Bathyarchaeia > Bathyarchaeales > DTEX01 > DTEX01. Next base: position 13,650 of record JAWBZG010000003.1, on the reverse strand, counting down.
TAGTAACGCCAATGAAAAGCGATTTCAGCATCGACTTTGAGGGTCTTAGAAGACTGGTTGAATTTCAGGTTGAAGAGGGTGTTAGTGGGGTGCTTGCGGTCGGAACAACGGGTGAAAGCCCAACATTAACTCATGAAGAGAGCATTAAAGTTATCAGAGAGGCCCATGAGGTTGCCGGTGGGAGATGCATTGTTATAGGCGGAACAGGAAGCAACTCTACTGAGAAAACTATGGAAATGACTAGGGAAGTGTACGATTTTGGCGTCAGATGCGTCCTACTTGTAGACCCATACTATAATGGACCAAGCTCGCTTGAGATAAGAAGGGAATATGTTGAGCCAGTCGCAGAATCTTTCCCGGATGTCCAAGTAATACCGTACGTGATCCCCGGAAGAACTGGAACACAGCTCTTGCCCCAGGATTTGGCGATCCTCCACTCAAAATTTAAGAATGTCAGAGCTGTTAAAGAAGCGACTGGAAATATTGAGAACATGAAGTTAACAAGGAGGCTATGCGGCGAGGACTTTGATATATTGTCTGGTGATGACGATAAGACCTATGAGATGATGATTAACCCAGAAATACGCGCTAGCGGCGTAATCTCCGTGGCTTCAAATGTTGCTCCCAGAGCTGTTCAAAAATTTACGAAGGCTATCCTTGAGAATAGGAGTAAAGAAGCTGAAGATCTTCTTGAAGCCCTTAAACCGCTCTTTTCAATCGTGACCGTTAGAACTGAGGAGGAGACACCATACGGTAAAGTTTCTTGTAGAGCCAGAAACCCCCTTCCATATAAAGTGCTCATGAATATATTGGGTATGCCTTCAGGACCATGCAGGCGCCCGCTTGGAAAGATGACTAAAAAGGGTCTGGAGGTCGTCTTAAACGCCGCAAGAACCGTTTATGAGAGAAACCCTGAGATCCTTAAGCCCATAGAAGACTTCTTCGACGTAGATTTAAGTAGGCGTCTATACGGTAAGCGCTTTCTGGAGGGGCTAGCATACGACCAATATTAAAATATGTGTAGCTGGCGCAACCGGCAGAATGGGCAGTACGCTAATACGGGAAGCTGTCGTAAGAGGTTTTAAGGTTGTTGGCGCCATCGCGGCTAAAGATGACCCAAACATAGGTAGGACTTTAAGGGAAAGCGGGATCTGTAATCTAGACGTCAAAATAGTTGATCCAACAGGAATCCCTGAAGCCGTCAGAGAAGCCGACGTATACGTGTCTTTCACCACGCCTGAAGCTGAGGTTGCTAATTTGCCAGTGGTAGCCGATTTGGGCAAAAAAATCGTTATGGGGACTACAGGCTTTACCGATGAACAAATGAAGAAGATAGTGGATGCTGTTTCAAGCAAGGTTCCAGCAGTCTTCTCCCCAAATTATGCTATAGGCGTAAATATATTATTCAGGCTATTGCGTGCAATGAAAGCTTTCCCGGAAGGATACGATTTTAGCATAGTGGAAATCCATCACTCCGGTAAAAGGGATGCGCCTAGTGGAACGGCGAAGAAAATGGGTGAAATAATTTCAGAGATAAGGGGGTACTCAAGCGTATCCTATGGTCGAGAGGGTATAAGCGTTAGGAAGACAGGCGAGCTGGAGATTTTAGCGGTTAGGGCTGGCGGGGTTCCAGGCATACATGAGATTATAATAGCTGGTCCATACGAGATGATACGTATAGAGCACACAGCTTTTTCAAGAAGCGTCTTCGCTCAAGGAGCGCTATACGCTGTCAACTGGGTTTATAAGCAGGAGAAGCCTGGAATTTACACTATGGATGATGTGCTGGGCGGGATCTAGGGGGAAGATCAGGCTTTAATGGGTAATAGAGTGGTCGTAAAATTTGGTGGAGCGGACCTAGCCACCGGAGAAAAGGTAAGGAAAGCCGCTGAAATGGTTGTAAATGCCAATTTCAAAGAGACCGTTGTCGTCGTCTCAGCAATGGGCGACACAACCGACAATTTAATTAGAATGATCTCGCAGATAGGAAACATAAGTGACAAAGATTACGCCGACATAGTTTCGATGGGTGAACGAACAAGCGCACGAGTATTCTGCTCGGCTTTAAAAGCGTTAGGTGCAGACGCTGTCTATATTGAGCCGAGCCATGAGGAGTGGCCGATCATAACTGACTCAAACTTTAGGGATGCGAAACCACTCATGGATGAAACCTGTAAAAGAGCGAGCGAGTATATTGAGCCGATTCTCTCAAAGGGGAAGATAGTTGTCGTTTGCGGCTTTCTCGGAAGGGATAGAAACGGAAATATAACAACCCTTGGAAGAGGCGGAAGCGATACAACAGCCCTCATACTGGCAAACTGCCTGAAGGCAGATGAAGTTATACTTGTCAAGGAGACTGAAGGGGTTTTGTCAGCTGATCCAAAAGTGGTTGAGAAGCCAAGGACAATAGATAAAATAGATATTCATGAGATGTTTGCGTTAGCCCACGGAGGGGCAAAAATAATTAAGGCTGAAGCCTTAAAATATAAGCTCCCAGGACAGAAGTTAAAGGTTGTCAGCTTCTCCTCTGGTGATTTAAGGTCGCCTGGAACCGAGATAATTGGGGTCTTCAACTCAAGCTCCTTTGAAATCAAGGAGAGGGAGGGTTTAGCCGCAATAAGTTTAATATGCGATATAGCTCCAGAAACCTTAAGCCAGATATTTGCTACGCTTGCCGGAAACGAGATATTTGGGGTAAGCACTGGGAGGAAGTCGATCACGGTGTTTGTTACGACACAGAACTTAAAGGATTTAATGAATAAACTGCACGGTCTGAGCGTTATTAAGGCATTGAGCTGCTTAACGAATGTCGGGCTCATAGAGGTATCGCACCCAGTCTTCGTTGATTCCCCCGGGTGGGTTGCGAAAATAGCTGGTGCATTAGCGTCTAAGGGCATAAATATTATTGAGATTACGACGAGTAAGAGCACGATAAGTATATTTATTGAAGAGGCGAAGATTAAAGAAGCTATAAATGTTGTGAGGGATGCTCTTGAAGCGTAGAAACGTAGCAATATTGGCGGCAACGGGCGCCGTGGGGCAACGTTTCGTTCAGCTACTTGAAAATCACCCGTGGTTCGATATAACGGTGTTAGCGGCATCGGAGCGCTCAGCTGGCAAAAAATATAGAGATGCATGCGTCTGGAGAATGGAGACGGAGATGCCTAAAGAAATAGGTGAGATGACAGTTGTTAACGCGGATCTTAATTCGGTTAAAGAAGCTGGCGATGTGGATTTAGTTTTCTCCGCTTTACCCGGCGACATAGCTGGACCAGTAGAAGAAAAGTTTGCCGCGGAGTTCCCAGTAATCAGTAAGGCTGCAGCCCATAGAATGGATGAGGACGTCCCGCTTCTAATTCCTGAAGTTAACCCTGAACAGCTTGAGCTAATACCGGTGCAGAGAAGGAGGCGCGGTTGGAGCGGCTTCATATCAACTGACCCTAACTGCTCAACCATACAGCTAGCTTTAACTCTGAAACCCCTAATGAAGTTCGGTTTAAGAAGGGTTGTCGTTGTGACAATGCAGGCTTTGAGTGGGGCAGGTTATCCGGGCGTACCCTCCTTGGACATAATTGACAACATTATACCCTTCATCGCTAAGGAGGAGGAGAAAATTGAGAATGAGACGAAAAAGATTCTCGGCGTATTTGACGGCGAAAGGGTTAAACCCGCAAACATAGCCGTTAGCGCGAGCTGCAATAGGGTCAACGTTAAGGATGGTCACTTGGAGGCGGTACACGTCGATCTAGAAGACAAGCCAACAGTAGAAGAAGTTAAGGATGCCTTTAGAAGCTTTATAGGCGAACCACAGAGGCTTAAGCTCCCAACGGCTCCTGAAAGACCAATAATCGTTAGAGATGAGATCGATAGGCCGCAGCCTAGACTTGACAGGGATGCTGGCAATGGGATGAGCGTCACTGTTGGCCGGATACGTAGTGACCCGGTTATGTCAATAAAGTATCTCTGCCTAGGTCATAACACTATTAGAGGGGCGGCTGGCGCCGGAATACTGAGCGCCGAATTAATGGTTGCAAAAGGATATATTTAAGGGACCATCTTTTTGAGGTGATCCATTATTTTCTCACATAAATTTCTTGAGAATGTAGGCGGCATACTTCATGTAGATGGAGTGCCTGTTACGGAACTTACGGATAAATTCGATACGCCGCTATACGTGTTAATTGAGAATCGCATACGCGAGAATTTCCGGGAACTGAAGAATACGCTACTTAAACATCATAGCAGAGTTAGAATCTATTACTCTGCTAAAGCTAACACTAGCCTAGCTGTCCTAAAGATTTTAAAGAGTGAAGGCGCCTACCTTGACGCGGTAAGCCCAGGAGAAGTCTTTTTAGCGCTTAAGGCTGGCTTTGAGCCAGAGAAGATTCTTTTCACGGGAACAAGCGTTAGGGATGATGAAATTAAGTTCCTTGTAGATTCAGGGGTTGTGATTAACATTGACTCCCTATCTCAATTAAGGAGGCTTCTCAAGTTTAATGTTCCGGAAATATTGTCTTTTAGGGTTAATCCAGAAATCGGAGCCGGTCACCATGAACATGTAATTACAGCTGGCAGGGGATCAAAGTTCGGTATTTGGGAGAAGGATATTCTTGAAGCCTACAAGATGGCGCTTAACGCCGGAGTGAGGCGCTTTGGCATACATATGCATATAGGATCCGGAATATTGAGCGTCGAGCCATTCTTACTAGCCGCTGAGAAACTGCTAAATATAGCTGATCAGATTCATAGAAGTCTTGGCATAACGTTTGAGTTCATAGATTTCGGCGGAGGGTTAGGCGTACCATATAAACCTGAAGAAAAACCCTTAGATGTGGAAATGTTTGCGGATAAAATGCTCGGCTTATTTAAGAGGAAAGTTGAGGAATACCGTCTTGGAGAACCATTCTTCTGCATTGAACCGGGTCGCTACATTGTTTGTGATGCAGGCATACTTTTAACCAGGGTTAATACGGTTAAAGTCACGCCATTTAAGAAGTTTATTGGGGTTGATGCCGGATTCAACCTACTGATTAGACCAGTCATGTACGGCGCATACCATCATGTGATTGTCGCAAACAATCTTAACGAGGAGGGAAGGGAAATATACGATATAGCTGGACCCCTCTGCGAGTCCGGCGATATATTAGCCAGAGATAGACTTCTCCCAGAAATTCGTGAAGGAGATTTACTCGCAATATTGAATGCCGGGGCATATGGCTTCGTGATGAGCTCGCAGTATAATTCTAGGCCGAGGTGCGCTGAGGTCTTGGTTAAAGATGGAAAATATGCTGTAATAAGGGAAAGAGAGAGATTTGAAGATTTAATGAGGGGTCAGCATTTACCTGATTGGCTAAAATAATACGCTTCCCATTAATAGGCGCTGCGCCAGCGGGTCTCATCCAGCCTCCTAGGGAGAAAATAGATCATCTATAACTCTGCAAGCTGCTTCTACAAGTTTTTTGCCAGCGTCCCTCTCAACAATACATACTGGAAAATTTGTCTCGTATCCTCCTTCATCAAAAGCCTCCTCTGTCGGTATATATCCAAGCACCTCATTGGAGCACCCAACAACCATCATTACATCAGCTCTAGAATAAGATTTGATCGCTAAGCCTAAATCCACGAAGACTTCACCCGGCAATAAAACTGCCGCGAAATTTCCAATCCTAAACCCTTGAACTTCTACATCGGCGAAACCATTTGGGAAAATAGTACGGACGAGCTTAAGGAAATTGGCGGTCAATAATTTAAACTTAATCTCCTCAGTCTCCTTAATGCCCGCCTCTTTAAGTTTAGTCTTAAGCGCATTTATCTCTTCTTCAGTAACCTCGGGTATAGGTTTAAGCTTAAGTTTAATCCTTCTATAGGCGGTGAACAACGATAGATCATTTCGGCATTCAATAGAGTTAAGGATCTTTAAGGCCTCTCCACCTATAGCTCTACCCATGCGAGCCGCATCCTCAAAGCGCCCCATGCTTCTATCATAAACCCTATCGATTCTCGTTCCGGGAGTTAGAGGGTTTATATCTCCAAACGCGCCATTAAGAAACAAGCATACGCCGCCTTCAATGTTTTCAACAGTTCTAGAAACATAGCCTGGATAATCGCCGGAGATCATGAGGTTATTGGCGCCTAAAACAACCGCGTGACACGTGTAGTTTACTAGAGCGGAGATAAGTCTGCCTTTATAATCCTCGAATCTGAGGGCTGCAAGACGCTCATCCCGCGCGCCCGTGGTGGGCCTTCTCCTATTAATCGTCCAACCTTTAACTTCACCCTTCCCATAACCAGCTTTAGCCTTTCTCCTCGAATTAAACGCTTTAATGATCCCGGAAGATACTAGGTAGGGCAGAAGATTCAAGTACTCTTCGAGAAGAAGGTATTGTTGCACTGTGTGAAATCCTATGATGGATGGTCCTGAATGGTTATGAACTGCTACAAGTGCTATGGATTCCTTCGGAAAACCTATTTCCCTCGATATTATTTCCCTAACTTTTTCAGTTAAATTTCTAGTAGTATAGAGGAGATCCATGGAGACCAGCGCTAGACCATGCTCTCCATCACTAACCGTTAAACATCTAGCGTATAAGTGGTCGTGAACCCCCTGTGACGGCTTATCCCTAGATGCATAACCATCCATTGGGACTCCTATCGGCGGAGTAATTTCAACTCTAGAAGCGCCCACTTCTAACATGAAAATAAGTTTCTATCTCTTAAAATATATGATTTCATGCGTGGAGGAATAATGGAGGCATTTTGAAACTAGCTGTGGGAGATCTTCTCTAATATTTTTGGAACCATTTTCACCCTTCGTATACTGGCTGGCGGCGGCAATTCATCCGATATGCCTAGTATCAGCCTGCCCCGAAACTTTATCACTATTTCTTTCACGAACTTCTTAAATTCATCTTCGCTCACAACTTCCTCTATGAAATATATGTATGGTATCCCATCCAAAATCACCATTTCGTCGCCTAAAAGATCTTCAATATCCTTAAGGGTCATATCCCCCACTGGCTTAACGGTTAATGCTTCAACGCCGTCTAAACCCGTCTCCCTCAGAAGTTGGAGTAAAGGTTTAGCGTAACCATCAACATGGATATGCACGTATTTGCCTTTCCTATGCAGATAGTCGGCTCTCTCCCTATAGTAGGGTAGGCAGTACCTCTCAAACATTTTCGGAGGGGTCATCCTCACATCTATGTTTTCACCCAGGTTAAAAATTTTGATAGGGGTATTAGCTATAACTTCATAAAAAACGTCGTTTGAACTCTTAATAGCCTTCATGAACTCCTCTGTTTCCCGCCTATATTTAAGCAGAAAGCTCATGGTTCTCTCTAAACCCATGTATTCGAGTATAAGTCTCTGGTAAGGCGATCTCGGAAAGAAGTATGAAAGCATCCCATGACCTTTAAGGTTTCTCTCCATCCGACTGTAAGTTTCCCAGTCAAATTCCACTTTAACGCGCTCCAAAATATACTCCATAATCTTTAAATCCTCTAGACTCTTTATGGGGTACTCCACTATTCTCGACGTCAGCTTTAGATCATCCATAGCATGCACCTGCCTTAATACACCCTTAGGAGTCTTAAACTCTATTATGATAGAATCATCCCTAGCAAACCTGTTGACCTCAACATCATCAGTATAAGAAACTTTGACGAAGCTATCTGTGAAGTACCCAGAATAACATCTCCAGCTGGCATTCCACTCCAAACATACATCGAGCAGGCTCATATCTCTATATTCAACGGGTAAAGTACCCTTAGCGCGATTATAATAGTACCAGAATTCATGTCTAATATTCCACGGAACCCTGTCGCTTCCTTTCCCCTCAAATACGGCGAGAATTCTCTCGTAGGGGGTTTTCTCAGCAGCCATAAAGATCACCATCAATTGGTAAATATGCTCATCCTTAATAAGGGTAATGGCATAAAAAGGTTCATGAAGGGAAGACTGAAGCTAGAAGATTGTTAGGCATAGACTCGGTGAAGATTGGTTTTATCTTGACGGCGGACCTAAAGTTAAATTAATTGGCAAAAGCTACACTTAAAATATGCGTTAAGTAACCCAGAAGAGATTTTAGAAGATTTCAGGATGCCTCCTATTTGCTATATAATGCTAGCAACGTTAAGAGATCGCCGAAAGAAAACGGATTATTATGTTTTCACACGAGTTAGCGGGTCCTACTGCCTCTGGGAAGGCAGAATAAGTTAAGGCTGAAGTTAAAAGGCTTTGCCCCTCAGCCTAATGATGATTTATCTCCAACATGGGACAACTTAAGCTTTAAAACTTAAATATTCTAGTAATATTTTTATTCGAAGCCTGAAGAGCGTTTTAAGCATGTTGAGGTGCTATTAATGGTTGGGGGATATGCTGGTAAAGTCTTAGAGATTAATCTTTCTAATGGGCGCGTTAGAGAGGAACCTTTAGATCTTTCTTTGGCTAAGAGCCTGATTGGATGTTTGGGAGTAGCCTCCAAGATTATGCTTGAAAGGATCGATAGATATGTTGATCCTTTAAGCCCTGAAAACAAGCTTATTTTCGCCACAGGAGTTCTGACGGGATCTACTGCGCCGGCTGCGAGCAAATCTATAGTGATCTCAAGATCCCCTCTAACGAATATTTGGGGCGAATCTGTTTTCTCAGCCAACAGCGGCATCGAGCTTAAGCGCGCCGGGTACGATATGCTTTTAGTGGATGGGAAAGCTGAGAAACCAGTCTATCTTTGGATACATGATGGTAGCGTCGAGATTAGGGATGCCAGCGGTATTTGGGGCATGGATACATTTACGGCGTGCGAATCCATAAAGAGGGATTTGGGTGAGAGAAGGGCGGCTGTAGTATCTATTGGACCAGCTGGCGAAAGGCTTGTTAGACTATCCTCCATTATAAGCGATAATGGCAGGGCTGCTGGTAGATGCGGTTTAGGCGCCGTTATGGGGTCGAAAAACCTGAAAGCCATAGCGGTTTTGGGTTCACGGAAAATAGATGTTGCCGATCCTGAGATGCTCGCCAAGCTTGGCAGAGAGATTACGGAGATCGTGAAGGAGAAAATGAGAACTTTCACGGAGTATGGGACGTCTAGGGGCGTTGTGGCGTTTGAGGAGATGGGCAATCTGCCGATAAAGAATTGGACGAGAGGGAGATTTCCTGGAGCCGAGAAAATATCTGGAATGAGGATGGCTGAAACCATTTTGGCTGATAGGAAATCTTGCTTCTCCTGTCCAGTAGCCTGCGGAAGATACGTTAAAATAAGTGAGGGTCCTTACGCCCCTCTGGAAGGATATGGTCCGGAATACGAAACTATCGCGGCGCTTGGCTCATTATGCATGAACGATAACCTTGAGGCTATAGCTAAGGCGAATGACCTATGCAACAGGTTTGGCTTAGACACCATATCCGTCGGCGCCGCCATAGCCTTCGCAATGGAGTGTTATGAGAAGGGTGTAATAACGAGGGAAGATACCGGAGGAATCGACCTTAAATGGGGGGATTCTGACGTAATAATTAAAATGGTTGAGCTGATTGGTAGGAGGGAAGGTTTCGGAGCAGTATTAGGTGAGGGCGTTAAAAGAGCCGCCGAGATGATTGGGAGGGGGGCCGAGAGATACGCCATGCATGTCAAAGGGCTTGAGATACCTATGCACAACCCCTATAGGTTCAAGGAGATGGGGCTGCAGTACGCCGTATCGGAGAGGGGGGCCTGCCACTTAAGGGGTCTTTCAATGCTTCCATCAAGAGGCGTTCTTCTACCGGACATAGGGTTTAATGAGAGGCTTGACGGCTTTGCCATTGAAGGGAAGGGTCGCGTGGTTAAGGTTATGCAGGATGCTTGCCGTGTTGTTGATGCTTTAGGTATCTGCAAATTCGTTTATCTCTTCGGCGGCGTACCCTTGAGAGAGATACCGCGGCTATATACTGCGGTAACTGGCTGGGGAGCAACGTTAGAGGATCTCATGAGGTCTGGGGAGAGAATATGGATGCTTCAGAGGCTCTTTAATGTTAGGATGGGGGTTAGCCGCAAAGACGATACTTTGCCCAGAAGATTTCTAGAGGAGCCTATGGCTGATGGTGCGGCTAAAGGGCAAACTGTTAATTTAGAGCCTATGCTTGAAGAATATTACGCTGAGCGCGGATTAGACCATGAGGGGAGGCCGAGAAAAGAGAAGCTAATCGAACTTAACTTAGACTTCGCCATTAAGTATGTTGATTGGTGAAATTGGGCTATGATAAGGGTCAAAATTATACTATTGGATGAGGTTTTGAGAAAGAGAATATCTGAAAAAGAGGTGGTTTTTGAGCTTCCGGAAGGATCCACCATTAAAGATCTGTTGGAGAGCGCCGAGAAACTATATGGCGAAGCTTTTAAAGATGCGTTCAGGCCGGAAGTGTCCATAATGTTGAATGGGCAAAACATAGAGTTTTTGGGAGGATTTAACGCTAAGGTTGCGGATGGAGATAGGGTTGCAATAGTACCTATTGTTGCTGGCGGATAATGGAGAAGCATTTTTATATATCCTTTCCCCTATAATGTGAGGGTAGCAACCCGCGTGGTGATGATTAATGCCTCTTGTTAATGAGAAGGATTTGCTTCTACCAGCATTAGAAGAGGGAAGAGCTGTAGGCGCCTTTAATGCTAATAACATGGAGATGGTTCAAGCGTTTATATGGGCGGCTGAAGAGGTAAGCAAGGAGCTGGGCGAGCCAGTAGATTTGATAATTCAGGTTAGCCCGGGAGCCGCCAAGTATGCGGGCTGGTCTCTTGCTGCCGGAATGGTTAAGATAGCTGCCGCTGAAACAGATATCCGAGTCGCATTAAACCTAGACCATGCAACCGAGATCAGCCAGGTGAAAAAGGCTCTTGAAGCCGGTTTTACAGCGGTTCTATTCGACGGGTCTTCACTACCGCTAGAAGAAAACATTCGTTTAACTCGACAGGTAGTTGAAATGTGCCATGCTAAAGGGGTGCCTGTTGAAGCCGAGCTGGGTAAAATCCCTAGGATCGAAGATTACTTCTCCAAGGAGGAAATCGCCTATCTGAGGAGTTTACCGCCAGCTGAAGCCGTAAGGATCATACGGGAAAGAGCCGGTAAATCTGTTGAGGAGCTTATGGCTAAGCCCGAAGACGTTGAGTATTTTGTTAAGAAAACTGGATGCGATTTCCTCGCGGCAGCCTTCGGCTCGATACATGGTATATGGGACGATATATGGCCCGTAAGGCTTGATAGGCTCATAGCTATCCAAGAGAGGATGCGCATACCGTTAGTCTCGCACGGCTCATCTGGGATCTTAATGACGCCTAAGGATGCTGAGAGGAAAGGGATAAAGCTGCTTAAGGGTGAGGGGACCCTACTAGACGCCATTAAAACGGGTGGGGTGACAAAGGTTAATGTTGCAACAGCTCTCTCCATAGCTTTCATAGAGGGCTTCATAGAAGCCTATAAGGCTAATCCAAGCGAAAAGGACTTCAGAAAGTTCGGTGAAGCCGCCCGCAATAGGGTTAAGGAGAAAACCAAAGAATACATGAGGCTATTCGCCGGAAAAGTAGATTGCTAAGCATCCATTATTTCCTTTTACGCTGGCTAAATTTAGTGGAATTATTTCCCAAAACCTCAAATTATATAGCTGTGAGCAGGCATGTTTAAGATATCGATTATATCGGACGAAGTGTCTCAGGATTTTAGGCGCGCGGCTGCTTTCGCTAAAAGGTTTAACCTCGATGGCGTTGAGATTAGGAGCGTTTGGGGCAAAGGGCCGCATCTCCTTCTTCAAGAAGCAGGTGAGATTAAAAGAATTTTATTTGAGCATGGGTTGAAAGTTAGCGCGATAGCTTCGCCGCTGTTTAAGGCGGATATTGACAGCGAAAAGGAGTATGAAGAGCATTTAAATATACTGAGAAACTGCATTGAATTAGCGATTAAACTGGAGGCTAGAGTGATTAGGGGCTTCACGTTTTGGCGCAGAGGTGCGATGGAAGACTATGTCGATAAGATACTGGAAAAATATCAAAAACCTTTAGAGATCATAGAGGACGAGGATATTATTTTAGGCGTTGAAAACGAGCCTTCAACATTTGCTGGCAATGGAAGGGAGCTAGCCCTATTCCTCTCCAAAATCAATTCAGAGAAAGTTAAGGCTGTTTGGGATCCCGGAAATGATATATTTGATCCGTTGGGCGAGGCTCCTTACCCGGACGGCTACAATTATGTTAGGAAATGGATTGTTCACATACATATTAAAGATGGCGTTAGGAGGGGGAGGGAGGGGAAACCGGAATATACAGCTCTCGGCGAGGGCGAAGTACCTTACGAGGAACATTTTAAAGCGTTAAGAAACGACGGATATAGTGGATACATTTCGCTGGAAACGCATTGGAGACCAAAAAGAAAGATTCCGGAAAATGTCCTTACAAAGCCCGGCGGAGAAGAGTTCTCTTATGCCGGCGAAGAAGCATCGGAGATATGTATACGGAATCTTCTCCGAATGTTAAAGAGCATGTGAAAAGCCTTAAAACATCATTCTTCATTGCACACTAAATATCTCCCGTATTTTCAGGCGCCACTTCGGCATTTCATTAGGTGACTGGGGATAATTTTCATAGGCTTTTCTGGCGGCTTTCGATTTTCTAGCCATGATATACAATTTTTTCAGGAAAGATATTCTACCAAGCCCAATGAACACTCTTCTAGTCGCATCAGTTATGTTTAAACGTACGTCTCCTTCTAACCCAGCCTTTAAAACATCCTCTTCCTTAATCAGCCTATACTTCATTCCATAATCAATATCCTCGTTTGTTAAGCTTTGAAGGAATATGCGAAAGACATCTAATCCAGCCTGCTTTGCGCCGTAAGCCTTCATGTAGCGCATATTTATCGGCCATAAATTCTCCACGCTAGGCTCGCCCTTCTCCAGCGCTTCGGAGATAACTTCACCAGCGATTTTGCCAGCCATCATCGATGGACCCATACCGCCTCCATGGATCGGGTTTACATGGCACGCTGCGTCGCCTATGACGACTATGCCGTTGCTGACGAACGAGTCTAATGGGCGTCTTGTTGGGACAACGCCGCCCCCACCGTGAATAAGCCTTGAGCCTTCAAAGATCCTTTCACTTAAAACAAACCTATACAGCTGGTCTTTTGGGTTCGGGAAATCGCCGACCGCGGCGACGCCTAATCCAACGTTGACTCTGCTCCCCTTCTTTGGAAATATCCAGTAATATCCGCCTGGCGCAGCCTCCAGATTCAAGTATATTTGACAGAACTCAGGCTCCTCTATTTCAGCATCCAAGACGCGTATCTCTCTATAGCATAAAACTTCATCCTTCCTGTCTATCGTTGTATCTATGCCCATCTCGGGCGGAATTTTTCTCCTCAGCACAGCGGCATAGCCGCTTGCATCCACCGTAACCCTCCCTCTAACCTCCATCTTTGCGCTCGTCCTTAGATCTTTGGCAGTAATCCCTTTAACGAATCCATCCTCTATTATGGGTTCAAGGGCCTGCGTCGAATCTAGGAGCGAAGCCCCTGCATCCAAAGCTTCCTTAAGCAGCCTTTGCCCAAAAGCTCGCCTATTCACTATGAAGCCATGAAGCCCCTCGCCTACGAGCCGAAAAACAGTCTCAAGGTTCGGCGAATAAACCTTTAT
>JAWBZG010000002.1:0-56173 GCA_038866525.1 Bathyarchaeia archaeon | reverse complement strand
GGCTGCTTATATAGGTCTGCCCAACGGTCTGAGAGGAAGAGCGTCGGCTGAATTCTAAATCCATTCTCACATGCCCTCCTAATAATTTCAGACGCGTAAAGCAATCTTGATGGGCCAATATCACCAACCCATATTCTAACCCTAAAACATTCAAACCCCTTTAACCTGAAGAAAGAGAATATGTCTTTTATCTCCCGTCCGTCTCGATCCCACCACTTTAAATTTAAACCCTCCATTATAAGAGTGTAATTAGCATCTATCCCTCTAAAAGTCATGGAAGCTCCCATCAATCGTATTCTCCATCTACTTTTTTTAGGTTTACCTATTTCTAGCTGACTTGGCGGAAAGCATGTAAAGCTTTTAAATTAAAGTGTAGAGTAAGAGATTCTAAGGGATGCTGCTTGGATAGAGAGAGGTTTAAGTTTGCCTTTTATTGGGCTGCGAGCTGCGGTGGATGCGAAATAGCGGTTCTCGATAATAAATGAGAAGATACTCGACGTCACACGATTAGCGGATATAATCTTTTGGCCGGCTGCCATGGACGTGAAATACCGCGATGTTGAAAAAATACCTGATAAATACATAGATATATGCTTCTTTAATGGCGGTATACGTAATGGCGAACAAGACTATATGGCTAAACTGTTGAGGAAGAAGTCTAAAGTGCTCGTTGCCTACGGCTCATGCGCCTGCTTTGGAGGAGTCCCAGGGCTAGCGAACCTTCATAATAGGAGGGAGATCTTTGAGAAAATATATTTTAAGACCGCCTCCACAATTAACCCAGGAAACATTCTGCCTAAACCTAAAACACGCGTTAAGGAAGGTGAGCTCGAGCTTCCAGAATTCTACGATGAAGTGAAAGCCCTCAACCAAGTTGTTGAGGTCGACTACTACGTTCCAGGATGCCCGCCAGCGGCGGAAAGAACCGTATTCGCGTTAGAAGCAATATTTAAGGGCGAGCTTCCCCCAAAAGGCTCAGTTCTAGCGCCCTTAAAATCCGTGTGTGACGAGTGCCCGAAGAGGAAGGAGAGCAAAAAGATATCACGCATATATCGGGTTCATGAGAAAATCCCTGACCCCGAAAGATGCCTATTTGAGCAAGGAATAATATGTATGGGTCCAGCGACGAGAGGAGGATGCGGAGCCAGATGCTTAAAGGCTGACATGCCCTGCACCGGTTGCGGTGGACCGTGCCCTAACGCAACTGATCAAGGCGCGGCTATGCTGAGCGCCCTAGCATCTATAATTGGAGCGGGGGAGAGGGGGCTATCCGAAGAAGCTAAGATGATTATAAATCAGGTAATAGATCCCGTTGGAACATTCTACATGTACACGCTCCCATCCTCGATTTTAAGAGGAAGGAGGCTTATTCAAAAATGAAGAAAATAGCTATAAATCCAATCACGAGGCTTGAGGGTCACGGTAAAATAATTATATTTCTAAATGAGGAGGGCGACGTCGAAAACGCTTATATGCAGGTACCTGAGCTCCGCGGCTTTGAGAGATTCTGCATAGGTAGGAAAGCTGAGGACATGCCTATATTGACGAGCAGAATCTGCGGCGTCTGCCCGGTGGCTCACCATACGGCTGGAACAAAGGCTCTTGACGCGGCTTTCCACGTTGAGCCGCCTGAGCCGGCTAAGAAGCTTAGAGAGTTGATGTATTGCGGCTACATAATATACGACCACATATTACACTTCTACTATCTTGGCGGACCGGACTTCATAGTCGGCCCTAAAGCTCCGCCGGAAAAACGTAACATTCTTGGCGTTATTGAGAGATTGGGTTTAGATATTGGCAAGGAGATCATAAAGCATAGAGCCTACGGGCAGAGGATAGTGGAGATCATAGGCGGCAAAGCTACGCACCCTGTCTGCGGTTTGCCCGGAGGCTTATCTAAATCCCTAAGCGAAGAGAATAGGAGGGAGATTGAGGAGATGGCTCTTTCATCGGTGGGATTCGCAAGGCTCACATTAGATCTATTCCATAAAATTGTTCTTGAGAACACCGAGTACATAGATTTAGTTAAAAGCGACCCCTACTCTCTACACACCTATTATATGGGCTTAGTTGACGACAGAAATAGGGTTAACTTCTATGATGGTAAAATAAGGGTTGTCGACCCCTACGGAAATGAGTTCGCAAAGTTCGACGCAAAAGACTATTTAAACCACATAGCTGAACATGTTGAGGAGTGGACCTACGTCAAGCTCCCATACCTGAAGAAAATTGGATGGAAAGGATTTATAGATGGGCCGGAGAGCGGGATTTTCCGTGTCGGTCCATTAGGGAGGCTTAACGCTTCTGATGGTGTAGCGACCCCGCTTGCCCAGGAAGAATATAAAGCAATGTATGGGGCTTTGGGCGGGAGACCGGTCCACTCTACGCTGGCTTATCATTGGGCGCGCCTCATTGAGCTGCTCTACGCAGCCGAGCGCGCGGTTGAGCTCGCTAGAGACCCGGAGATAACTAGCAAGAACATCCGCAATAAGCCCGGCGAACCAGGCGAGGGTGTCGGCGTTGTTGAGGCGGCTAGGGGAACGTTAATCCACCATTATGTGCTAGATGAAAATGCCCTGGTTAAAGACGTTAATCTCATTGTAGCCACAGTGAATAATGTGCCATCAATAAATATTTCGATACGTGAAGCAGCTAAGAATTTAATTCACGGAGGCAATGTTGATCAAGGTCTACTTAATATGGTGGAAATGGCTTTCAGGGCATATGACCCATGCTTCGCATGCGCAACGCATTTCGCCGTCGGGCAAATGCCGCTCACCGTAGAGATATATGATTCCGGAGGAAAGCTGATTAAGAGGCTGCGGAGATAAACTTTAATCCCCATATTTCAGTTACAGTTTATTCGTTCTCGAATCTTTATAAGTTGTTCAGTTATCTAATTATTGCTTAATGAGAATGGCTGCCGTCTGAGGAAGCATCTATGAACCTAATAGATACACACGCGCACCTGGAGGGGGTTAGTAATCTTAGGGACGCCATTAGAAGGGCTGTCGAGGTAGGCGTTGTCGCGATAATCGCTGTGGGCTCGGATTATGATTCTAATGTTTGGGTGATGAATGAAAGCCGAAAATACGAAGTTAAAGGGCTGAAGATTTATCCTGCGCTGGGGCTTCATCCATGGGGGCTTGAGCCATCTAGGATTGAGGAGACCATAAAATTTATTGAGAGAAACATCGACAAAGTGGTGGCTCTGGGGGAGGTTGGCTTAGATTATTGGGATAAAGAGGCTAGAAGGGATGAGGATAGGAAAGATCTGCAGAGAAATATCTTCAGAAGGATACTTAACATGGCGAAGAAGAACGATAAGCCTGTCTCAATTCATAGTAGGGGCGCATGGAGCGACTGCGTTGACATGGTTATAGAAGCCGGGGTTAAGAGAGCTGTTTTCCACTGGTTTAGCGGACCTAACGAGGCCCTAAAGAAGCTCCTTGACCACGGGCACTGCGTCTCGGCTACGCCAGCCGCAGCCTACAGTAAGGAGCATAGGAGGGTTATAGCGAGAACACCCATAGAGAACATAATTTTGGAGACGGATTCCCCAGTTGTTTACGCTGGGGAGACCGCTGAACCAGCGCATATAATCAAAGCGTTAAGCGCCGTTGCCGAAATTAAGGGTTTAAACGTAAGGGTAGTGGCTGAGGAAACCACCGAGAACGCTAAAAAAATATTCAAGATTAATTAAGTTTTCAGGATAAAATTTGAGATTATTTCGGGCTTAGTAACCTCGGGGTGGAATAGGCAGCCGTAAATATCTTTTGATTTATGCTTAACCATGCAATCTAACGTTCCGGTTCTAGCGAGGGTTTCAAGGGGCTTCGATATTTTCGCAACCTTCCCCGTCTGAAAGTATGCGTAGAATTCTTTTTCGCTCACTAATATGTTCTCCCTAGTCACCTTCACATTAAATAGCCCGATTCTCGTCTTTTTGAGTAAAGCGCAATGGAAAGTTTTAGCGATAACCTGGAAGCTTGAGCCTACCCCCAAAACTGGCTTATCGCATTCCTCTAACCACCTAAACCATTCTCCCACCAAAAACTTATCGTCCCTTAAAGCCGACCCGCAAATAATAACTTTCTCCACGTAGGAAAGATCTTTTGGATTAACCTCCGTGTAATGCTTAACGAGCACGTTGGCGCTCAGGCTACATAAAATGTTCAATATAGGTTTAACGAATTCTAGCTCGCTTAGGGGGTCGCAGCATAAACTAACTAATAATATTCTCATTTACCAATTAGCCTCAAGCCCTTTATCTTAAATATGCCCGCGTTCTCCCTGTAACATATTTCGTAATCGGTCACCTCGATTCTTTTCCTAAAGAATGGTGCGTCGAGGACAGTTGTCTCTATTTCGCCGCCCTCGCCGGCAGCGCTTATACCATATTTTTCTTGGAATTTAAAGATTCTTCTCATAACTTCATAGTCTATAGCTTTTCCAAGGAAGCTTTCATCGAGAGGATAGGCAAACACCCCTGAAATTATAGCATGGAACCCTTCCCTCACAACTTCCTTCAACAGCTCTTTTTGATCCATGAGCCATAGGGGATTAAAACACCAAAGCCCGAGTTTAGCGCATACTCTCTGAAACCTGCTAGCTTGGTATGTGGATCTTATCGCTCCAGTAACAATTCCATTGATTTTAAACTTCCTAGCTGCTTCCCTTAAGGCTTTATGTAGGCTAGCGATCTCCTCGCCCTCGCTGTCCCCTGTCTCCATCTGGATTATTGGTACGCCCATGGCTTCCGCTTGAACCTTAGTTACCCAAATGTTCGGGTAATGAAATATGCGGCTCTCCTCGCTTCTTGGAATCAAACTTATCAGGCAGGAAACCTCATGAAATTTAAGAGCCTTATAGACGGCTAAACACGAATCCTTTCCGCCGGAGAAGAGCGCACCCAGCCTCATAAATCTCCCCTAATAAAGACTGAAGCAATCTAATAGTTTACAACTTTGACAACGTTTGCCCCCTGACTTACTTTAAGGGATTTAGCTACAACTAAACATTTAGCTCTAAGCATATATGCTATCGGCTTCAGAAGGATATTTTCAATCTCCGTTAAGCTCTCATAATAGCCTTGACCTTTAGCGATTATAACATCAGCCTCCCTCAGATACCTCATAAATTCCTTTGAGCACTCCTCTAAATTTAACCCTATTGAGGAGCTACCGGTCGTAATAACCTCCGCATCCTCGTTTAATCCTACCTCTAACGCATCATTTAGCGTCGCATCATTCATGATCGGCCCGGATTTCACGGCAGCGTAGACTTTAACCGGATATATTTTAGTTATCAGCTTTATGAGCACCTTATCGAAGGCTATTTCGCCAGCGTTATCTAGAAGATATAGGATTGATTTGGATTTAGATAGGGCGTCCATGAGCTTACATGTATCATCTATAGCCAGCCCGCTTCCTAAACATTCCAGCAGAGGTTTCTCAAGTCTCTCGATGGAAACCTGGTAGCCTTCAACCTCAAAGTCTATGGAGTTGCCACATATAGCCCCCATAACCGCCAGCTTGAAAGCATCTTGGAGAGGCTTCCCCTCAATCCTTCCTTCTAGAAGCGGTATGAGGCGCATAGCAATTTTATTTGATTCCCTCTTTAAGTTTGCGAATGGATCCCTATTCCCAGTTATGTTTTGAACGAGCCTAAAGGCATATGTGTGTAATACCGCGGGCGTAATATTTAGTAGGTTTTCACTATTATCGCTCAGCCACCTTAAGGTTTCAAATATAACTCTTTTATGCATCTTCTCATCGTCGGTTGCCTTAGTGGCTATGCTGTATGCCGCCCTCAAAGTGCAAGGTATGCAGAGTAAACCGCCCTTCATTTTCAGCTTTCCTCGTCTCGGATTTCACTACTAGAGGACTCCAGTTTTATAAGTGTAGCGTTAACGGCGCGGTTAAACCCGAAAAATTAATAAGTCAAATGGGAAGACCTTTTTAAAGTCTTTAAAGCCTCATATTGGGGCTAAAAATAGATTAATTTGAGATCCGTTTAGGAAAGAGGGTGTGCGATGCGAGCAAAGTGGAAGAAGAAGAGAATGCGCCGCGAAAAGAGAAAGAGGAAGAAGAGGCGCGAGAGATACAAGTAGCATGCTCATGCTCCATACGGTGAAGACTCGATCTTTTGCTCAGTTAAAATTAATTTTAGGGGTATGGTTAGTCTAGTATTGTTGAGTGATAAGGTGGATGGCTAGGTCAGCTCAAGTGGAAGAGATATTGGCTATTATGAAGAGGAAGGATCATATTCGTAATATAGGCATAGTAGCCCATATAGATCATGGAAAAACAACATTAACGGATTTACTGCTCGCGGAAGCCGGTTTAATACCCCGCAGTCTAGCTGGCGAAATACTGATGCTAGATTATCTCGAGGAGGAGCGGAAGAGAGGAATAACCATAAAGGCTGGAAACATATCACTACTGCACAAGTTGGACGGCGAAAAATACGTTGTGAACCTTGTAGACACGCCGGGGCACGTTGACTTCACAGGTAGAGTTGCGCGAGCGTTGAGAGTGGTTGATGGCGCAATAGTTTTAGTTGACGCCGTTGAAGAGATAATGGCGCAGACCGAAGTTGTTACTAGGCAGATACTTGACGAGCGGATTAAACCCATCCTCCTAATAAATAAGGTTGACAGGCTAATCACTGAGTTAAAGTTGACAGTGGATCAAATCCACGCTAAGGTGGCGCGCATTATTCAAGGCTTTAATAATCTGATAGATATGTATTGCGAGCCGCCTTTCAGGGATAAATGGAAAATCGATGTTTCTAGGGGAAACGTTATATTGGGTTCGGCGCTGCATAAATGGGGGTTAACGGCAGAGCTCGCCAAGAGGAAGAGGATAAAATTCAGCGATATAATTGAGGCATATAGCTCCGGTGAGTGGCAGAGCCTCCAGGAGATAATTCCGCTTCATAAAGCCGTTCTAGAAGCCATTGTGAGGAATCTGCCAAGCCCGGTTGAGGCGCAGAAATATAGGGTGCCGAAGATATGGGGAGGGAAACTGGATTCGGAGATAGGTAGAGCCATGATTGAATGCGATCCGCATGGTCCAACAGCTATATGCGTGGTTAATGTTAAGAGTGATCCGACGGAGGGTCTAGTAGCCACAGGAAGAATATTTTCAGGTAGCATAGAGGAAGGTGACAGAGTTTATCTCGTAAATGCTGGAGAGGAATGCGTAGTTAACAAGCTTTCAATCTACATGGGCGCATTTAGGGAGCATGTCCATAGGCTTGAGTCAGGTAGTATAGGGGCTCTCTCGGGCTTTAAGATGGTTAGAGTGGGGGAAACCATAGTAGACGTGGAGCATAAGCATAATATGGTTCCATTCGAGGAAATCAAGTATATTTCTGAACCTGTGGTCACAATATCTATTGAGCCGAAGGACCCTAGAGACCTGCCGCGCTTGATGAGGGTTCTAGAATCCCTCCTAATTGAAGACCCTCATCTATCTCTTTCAGTTAATGAGGAGACTGGAGAATACCTCCTCAGCGGTGTGGGAGAGCTACACCTAGATATCTCTATAAAAGCCATAAAAGAGAAAGCGCCTGACTTAGAAATAGTTGTTTCGAAACCCATAATATCTTATAGAGAAAGCATTGAAAAAACCGGCATAGTAGCGACGGTTCTAAGCCCTAATGAACTTAACAGCATATCGATAAATGTTGAGCCAATAAGGGAGAATCTATTGGGGGCGACCAGTATAAGGGCTTGTCTTAAAGATGCCGAAATATCCTCTAGAACCGTAAAAAATGCTGAGCTAATAATTGAGGTCGAAGAAAACGAGAATATTTTAGTCGACCTCTCCGGCTATCATTATTCTGAGGAAGATTTAAACGCCATTATAAGTGGTTTTAGGTGGGCATGTAAATCTGGACCTTTATGTGGCGAACCCCTAAAGGGTGTAAGGGTAAATTTAGTGGACGTACATCTCGCTCAGGAGAAAGAGGATAGAGGGTATGCGCAGATAACTCCAACCGTGAGAAAAGCAATCTTTAAGTCATTTATGACGGCTAGCCCAATTCTACTTGAACCCGTGTACGCCATTCAAATATCTGCTCCAGCTGAGCAGGTTGGAGTCCTCGTAAATTTGCTGGCTAAAAGGCGCGGCAAAATTTTAAATGTGTCGCAAAGGGGGCCGCTTCTCGTGATTAATGGACTTATACCTATAGCTGAGTCTCTAGGCTTGGCGGATGAATTGAGGTCGGCGTCTTCCGGAAGGGCGTTTTGGCAAAGCAGATTCTCTCACTGGGAGAAAGTTCCTAGGGAGTATATGTCCGGAATAGTGGAATCTATAAGGATGAGGAGAGGGCTTTCTAGGGATTTGTTCAAGCAATAGTCAATTATGGTTATTTCTTAAATGTAAGAAAACCGTTTAGCGTCCTACGGCAGTACGCTGTTCCATCACATATCGTCGTGTTGAGATCTGGGAAACCCTCCCTACATGTCGCGAACATTAAGCCATAACCTTCAACTATGGATTTTAACCCTACAAGTATGCTTCGTCTAATGTCCCTCCTCAAATATTTGTAGCTCCCGATCCATTCACCGTCTTTATAAAGATCTATCAGTCTTTTTGAGAGCCCTGGATTTTCATGTCTAATGTATGGTATCAGGTTTCTAACAATCTTCATCGTGGAAGCAGTTATTTGTTTAACACCTATCTCAGAAGACTTAGAAACTATCTTCTCAAGATCTTTAATGTCAGAATTAATTGATGGGATTATTGGATCTATTCTGACGACCGCCGATATATTTTCATCTATTATTCTCTTGAGCGCGTGGAAACGTGCATTCGGCTCAGGGGCATTCGGCTCTATAATTCTGGCAATGTCACTGCGTGTCGTAGTAATCGTCATCGATACGACTGTTTGGGTCTTCTTTAAAATGTCAATATCCCTGACGACTAGATCTGACTTCGTAACTATTAGTATGGGAAACCGGTTTTCAGCTAAAGCCTCTATGCACCTCCTAGTTATCTCATAGTTCCTTTCAAGTGGCTGATATGGGTCTGTTGAATCGCTGAGCATGACCGGCAAGCGCGTCCTCGTCCTCTTAACTATCTTAAAAATCTCCTCTTTTAGGTTTAGCCTTGGCGTCACAGGACTATTAAAGCTCGGGAATTTAATCGCGTAGCAATATATGCAGTTATGGGAACATCTACCCAAATATGGATTTATATTGTATTTTGGGAGGCATGTGCAAAGAGATGACTTCGCTCTGTTAAATAATGGAAGGCTCATATCGCTAAAAGTCTTATTTGCAGAGCGGATATAAAAGAAGCTGCTCATTTAGCCTTTAGCGCGGTCACCACGGCGTTTCTTTTAACCGCAGCAAATAGGCTATAATGTTGACCAGGATGTGAATTGGGGCGGTTAAAACGATTATTAAGGCTGCCCCCATAAACGATATCGAGCTAGGCTCAATAATCAGCGAAAATAATAGGGCAAAAATAACAAAAGATAGTTGATCGATAACGGGGAGCGGAGCTCCAGGCTTAAGATTCAACCTCCTCTTTATAAATGAGCCTATTAGGTCGCCTGTCAGCGCTCCTAGTGATAGAGAAAAACCGCGGAGAACGCTGCCAGCTGGTAAACCGTAGGTTGGCGCGATAAACTCCTGGATGTATCCGACAAGCGTGCCGACCAATAGGCCGAAAATAAAACCCCTATAAGTTTTATGCGGACCAAATATTGGTTTCCCATCAATAAATTTTCTTCCAAAATCAATAGGTTTACCGCCGCCGAAGAGGACTGGTGATGCATTTGCGCAATATGCTGGAAAAATGTAGTATAATGCGTTAAATATTTCATTCATAACCAACGTTTTTCACCGCTAAACCATATGACTTATTCTTCCACACTCCTGCACACCTGAGCTACCCACAAATAAGTAGACTGTTATCTTCTTCTCAACCCCGTAAACCCTTTCAACGTTTGCTCTAATTATCCCCGTTCTGCTCGTCTTAAATAAACCGATAATTGACGTTGACCAATATCTTAAAACCCTTGAGGCAACGGGCTCTATAAATGCGCTTGCGCCGGCGTCTGTTAGAATGCTTCTCACCTGGCTTGTGATTAAAATCGGTATTTGAAATTTTCTGGCTATTTGAGCCAGCATAGCAACTTGGCGGTTAAGCTCCCTATTTATTTTAAAGGCTTCCTCCTTACCTCCGATCTCTGCGCGGTATAGTGATGTTATCGTATCAAAAACTATTAAACCCATATCCCCGCCAACGCATTTCTCCAAGTCATCTATTAATTTAGATTGCTCCTCAAATGTTGAAGGCGTGAAGAGAATCAAAAATTGCAGTATTTCATCAAAGTTTTGGGAGGATATCTGCGAAAGCCTCTCCAATGAGAATGTTCCATCAGCGTCAACAAATATGGTCTTATAACCCATTCTCGCCGAGTTCACAGAGCATTGGATCGCTAAGCTCGTCTTCCCGGTTTCAGCCTCACCATATATTAGCGTCAATTCGCCTGGCTTAAGACCACCCTCCAATACATTGTCAAGTGGAGGGCACCCCGTAGGTATCCAGCGCCCCAATTACACCACAAACTAAAATAGTTAAAAGTTTAAATTTAGTCTTTTCTGTAGTAAATAGATTGGGATACCTTTGAGCGTAGCGTTATGAGGGTCCGAGCGAAGATAGCTGTTTCAACAGTTAATGGAAAAGCATACTATAAGCTTGTTAACGAGCTTAAGAACAGGAATGTTCCATTCCTGAGCATTGTGCCCGGGGAAGCTATTCCCCCGTCGGTCAAAGTCATCATAACCACTGAGAATGAGAGGGCTCTAATAAATCATCCACAAGTTTTAATCTACGATGTTGAGTCGGACCCATCGAATATAATAGGTGAAGCCCTACGAATAGCTGTGAACAAAGATTTTTACGAAGAGCTTATTATCGGTGTTGATCCGGGAAAAACGTTTGGTGTTGCAGTGCTCGCTGACGGTAAACCTATTAAAAGGGGAGAATTTTCAAGCGTAGACGATGCTATAAGTCATATACTAGCGGAGTTAAATACCCCGTCAAGGATTAAGAAGGTTAGAATTGGGAAAGGTGTACCCAACCTAGCTATAGAGCTGGCGCGTAAACTGGAGAAATCCCTCCCAAAAAATGTGGCTATTGAGATGGTTAATGAGGAGGGTACAAGTGTTTTGAAGGAAAGCGGGGTTAAAAGAAAATTAAGCGATGCGGAGTCCGCTGTAAAAATAGCTTCAAGAAAGGGTGAAAAAATCCGGAGGGAAAGCGTTAATGAGGCAGAAGATTGAACGCGGAAAGACGCTTCTAGTGGATGGACCGGCATGCATTATTCTTCACTCAGGGTCTATGAGATCATTTGGGGCTCCGGTGAAAGCAGGCGACCATCTAGTTGTTAGGTGGGGGAGGAGAATACCTTTTGAGGCGATTGAAGATTCGCAGGTTGAAATATTTCTCGGAAACGCGGCGTCTTTCAATATCATAGATGAGGACCCAATACCCTCCTCATGGAAGGAGGCCGCAAGCAAGATACTGTCGGTTAATGGGAGAGTAGAGATCGCTGTACTGGGCGGGGTTGATTCTGGGAAGACCAGTTTCTGCACGTATCTAGCTAATATAGCCTTAAATAATGGGCGCAAAGTAGCTCTCGTGGACGGAGACCTAGGTCAATCCGATATAGGACCCCCAGGAACATTGGGCTTAAGCTTCATGAGAAAATCAGTCATCGACCTAGTTAATCTACCGCTAGCTGATGCTGTTTTCATCGGCACTACGAGTCCATACGCCGTGGTAGACCAGGTTATAAATGGTTTATTGAAACTTAAGGATAAGGCTTTAGAAATGGGATCGGACTTCGTGATAATCAACACTGATGGGTGGGTTGAAGGCGCTGATGCTGTAAAGTATAAGTGTCAGCTAGTTAACTCTCTTAAACCAATGGTCACCGTGATTATACAGAGCAGCGAATCTTTGAATCCGCTAATAAGCTCCCTAGCTAAAGCGGGGACAAACCTCCTTACAGTTGAGGCGCCGAAAAATGTGAAGAAAAGGGATAGGGAAACAAGGAAGATTATTAGAGAGGCTTTATTCAAGAAATATTTGAAGGATGCTAAGGTGCGCACTATACCGATAAGCTGGGTAAAATTATGTGGAAGTTTAGAGATCAACGGTAGGGTTGATCAATCTCTGAAAAAGAGGATTGAAGAGATCATAGGTGATAAGCTCATATACTGCGAGAACCTGCAGGGCTCCATAATATTAGTGTTGAAAGAAGGCTCTACGTTGAATGAGGACGAAAAGCTTAAGATTGCTTCAGAATTCAATAAGCCAGTTAAAGTTATGCATGAGAAAGACGAGAAAGGACTGCTAATATCCCTAGAGGACAATGAGGGGAGATTTTTGGGCATTGGGGTAATAAGCTCCATAGACTACAGTCGAGGGATACTGAAAATGTACACCAATGTTAATGGAGCAGTGTCAAAAATTTGCGTTGGACAAATAAGGTTAAATGAGAGAGGAAGCGAAATTGAATTCCATCAAAAACTAGGTTCTAAAGTTTCCTAGAAGGACATAAATTGTTAACTATGCATTGGGCGCAACTTGGCTTTAAAGATTTACAGAATTTTCTTCCCAGAGCTATAAGGAGCATGTGCACATCAAAATATTCTTCAGGAGAATATAACTCCTCAATCCTCGCCCTAATAGAATCGTATTTCTCCTCATTCTTTGGTACAAAGCCAAGCCTCTTAGAAACCCTCCGGACATGAGTGTCCACTGGTAAAACTGGTTTCTCAGCGCAGAAAAGCAGAACTATATCTGCGGTTTTAGGTCCAACCCCCGGCAAGCTCAGTAGCTTATCCCTAGCCTCATTTAACGGCAACGAATATATGAAGTCGAGGCTCCCGCCAAATTTCTCAATTATCATCCTTGACATTTCCTTAAGAACCACCGACTTATTTCTATATAAACCTGCGACTTTTAAGGCTTCCTCGATGCACCTAACATCGGCTTCAGCTAAGCTTTTCGGAGTTATCGGCATCTTGGATGATAGATTCTCGAAGGCTCTTTGGGTATTTCTCTCGGAGGTTGACTGGCTTATAATAGTTCTTACTAGAATTTTAAACGGGTCTTTTGCAAGATCCGAAATATCCGGTATAGGAAAGCTGCTTTTCAAGATGCTAAGTATTTTCCTAGCCCTTTCTCTTCGAACCATAATACTCTCTTCTTCGAAAGATTGATATTTTTCCATCAAATTCCCCTTTATGCGCATTAGGGTGCTAAACACTTAAATAATAAGCTCTTTGAGTATTGTTCTTATTAGTTGCGGGTGGTTTATGTGAGGGTTAACAGGCTCAGGGAGCTTTTAAGAAAGGGCGAACCGACAATTGGAACGAGAATAGTCTGCCCATGGCCTGGCATAGTTGAGGTTATCGGCTGCACGGGAATGTATGATTATGTTGAGTTCCTAGGTGAATACAGTTCATATGACCTGCATGACTTAGATAATTTGGCGAGAGCTGCGGAGCTGTTTGGTCTCTCAACGATGATAAAGATAGATCAGCAACCGAGAGTATATCTCGCCGAAAGGGCTTTAGCCGCTGGAATACAGAATGTTCTGTTTGCAGACATAAGAACAGTTGAGGACGCCGAGGAAGCCGTTAAAGCGGTCAGGATGGAGCCCAAAGGAATAAATGGATATAGGTTAGATAGAAGGGTTGGATACACGGGAGCTTTAGCTTCGGCTATGGATCTCGTGAAGATTTGCGATGACGCCGTAGTTGCGCTGATGATTGAGAAAAGAGAGGCTGTTGAGAATCTCGAGGAGATACTTTCAGTTAAAGGCGTAGATATGGTTCAGTTCGGTCCAATGGACTACTCAATAAGCATAGGGTTACCGGGCGAGATAAATCATCCTAAGGTAAGGGAGGCTGAAGAGAAAGTAATTAAGACTGCTTTAAAGATGGGTGTAGTTCCAAGAGCAGAGATAGGGAGCCCAGAGGACGCTAAAAGATACATTGAGCTAGGTGTCCGCAATTTCAATTTGGGCATTGATATGAGGGTGCTCTTCAACTGGTGGAAGAAGAACGGTGAAGAATTAAAGAGAATGCTTTCTAAAATTTAAGTTTAGGTTTGATAGCGATGAACCGCGTAAAAGTTTTTCACGAGGAAACCGTTGAAGAGGGGAGAAGGTTGTCGGCTACGGTAATAGAGCTGGGGAACTCCTACATAGTGTTATTAAGTGAGGGTGACGAAGAAAATCTGGGGACTCTCGCTGTTTCAATACCATCTAGGCTCGAGCTATCTAGGCTGCCCCTATCCTCAATACTCTTAGGTGAACGGAACACTATTACCGCTAGGCTGATAGCCGAGCGGCTAGCTGCCTTCACAAATAAGATAGTTCTAGTTTCAACGTTTCTGAAGACCATTAACGAGGTGAAAGCTGGGCAAGTGTTTTTGAGGCTCCTGGAAAAGATTATGAAGGAGAAGGAAGCATGAGCTTTAGGGATTTCCTCAAGTACATGGAAGATCTTAATGAAGTTGTTCATATAGAGGAGAGCGTCTCACCCATATTTGAGGTCTCCGCAATAATGAAGAATTTCTCCCCAACGAACCCTCCAATAATTTTCTTCGACAAGATTGAAGGATATAATGATGTGAAAATCGTCGGAAATGTTTGTGCGACTAGAAAGAGGATATGCGCCTCTTTAGGAATCACGGAAGACAGGCTGCACCTAAAGATAATTGATGCCGTTAATAGACCTGAGAAACCGAAAATAATTGATGATTCTCCAGTAAAGGAGGTTGTTGAGGAGCCTAAGCTCTCAAAGCTTCCAGTTCTGAAGCATTATGAGCGTGACGCTGGACCATACATAACATCAGCCATAGTTTCAGCAAGAAGCCTGGATGGAAGCATCGAAAACGTCTCAATTCATAGGCTGTTGGTTTTAGACGATAGGCGGCTGGCTATAAGGCTTGTTCCAAGACACTTATTTAAGCTATGGTTGATGGCGAAGGAATCTGGGAGGGACCTCGATGTATCTATAGCTGTCGGTGTTCACCCAGCCGTGCTTCTAGCTGCGGCAGCATCGCCGCCGTTTGGGGTCAGCGAGTATTGGGTGGCGAACCGGCTGCTTAATGGTGGGCTCAAGCTTATAAGATGTGAGAAGGTTGATGCATATGCGCCGTCAGAGTCTGAGATAATTCTTGAGGGTAGAATCTCACGTAGTGAGGAGGCTTTAGAGGGACCGTTCGTAGACATAACCGGAGCCTATGATATCCCGAGGCATCAGCCGGTCATAGAGGTTATCAACGTTATGAGGAGGGAAAAACATATTTATCAAGCGCTCCTGCCGGGCGGACCTGAGCATATGTTGCTCATGGGGTTGCCTAGGGAAGCGATGATCTACGACGCTGTATCAAAGGTTGTACCGAGGGTTAGAGCCGTTAACCTCTCTATTGGGGGATGTGGGTGGCTGCACGCCATAATCTCAATAGATAAGCAGACCGATGGTGACGCGAAGAACGCTTTGCTAGCTGCCTTCGCAGCGCATCCAAGCTTAAAACACGCGGTTGTTGTTGATGCCGACATAAATGTCTTTAATCCAGAAGAGGTTGAATGGGCTATAGCGACGAGATTTCAGGGAGACGAAGACATTTTATTGATCAGAAACGTGAGGGGATCAACCCTAGATCCCTCAGCGGATATGGAGACAGGGTTAACAACTAAAGTCGGCATAGATGCGACACGTCCCTTAAGGTTTGGGAAGGAGAGGTTTGAGAAGGCGACAATACCTTTAACTGAAAGAGCTAGTAAAATACTAAGCATGCTCAAATCTAAGAGGTGAGTTTCCTCCCCCTTATTTTTGAAGGGCTATTTCTATACATTTTTTCATTGGTGAGAGCGCAGCCTTAACATTGCTCATTAATGGCACATAATACGCTGTCTTCGCCGAGTTAGTCATTAGGGTTTCTATGCCAAGTTCCCTTAACCATGTAACAACTGCGCAAGTGTCGGATATAACGCGCCCGCCGGAAGACTCAATGATCCTTACGTATTCAGCTGCTTTATTACGTATGAACCTTGACGTGCAAATCCATAATCTAATATCTTTCCTAATCTTCTTCCCGCGTAGAAGATTTGAGACGCACTTTATTTCCTCAAGGGAGCAGTGGGGGCATCCGATAAAGATTAAATCTGGCTTTTCAAAGAACGAGGAAATCTCCTCATCGGCCCTCCTAATATCTCTATTGTCCACGGATATCACTTCATCCGTCCTCTGGGACATAGCTTCTGAGTCATCGAAATAAAACATTGGAACCATTCCGCTTGTAGCCATCGCAGCTCCCATCTGCTTCAGAAACAATTCTTCCCCGAGAATTCTGCCTCTAATCAATGGGATTTTATCGCCTAAAACTTTACCCAAGTATATCCCCAATAAGCCGTAATCTGACTCGCTTAAGAGATCCGCTTCAACTTTAATGATTGCTGATATACGGCGGTTCTCTGGCTGATGTAAGCCGTAGTCGGGGGTCTTACCTATTAACGCTGATGCGAGCGCGCTAGGACCGCCCTCACGGTTAGTCCAAGCCTTGAGTATTGAGTTGGCGTAAATGACCGCTGAGGATTCAGCCCAGGATAAATGAGATCCGCTTTGAGCCGCCTTAATATAGTATGGTGTGCATGTTAGGGATCTCTCAACCCCCAGCCCCTCATATATATCTATTATCTTCTTCTGCTTCTCAGTAATCTCTTTCGGGAGATACTTGAATATTGGATCCTCGCAGTCTATGCCGGAAGGATTCATTGTTGTCTTCACTCTGACTCTCCCATTAGCTTCCAATAATGCTTCCAGAAACTCTATTGGAGCATCACCAATAGTTTTATAGGAGACTCCCGATATATGCGCCGACTCAATAGGTATAAGGCGCTTAGCCCCGTAAAGGTCGCCTAGCTTAACAAGTATCTTCATTGATACTTCATAAGCCCAGCCGAGCTCCCCGTCATAAATTCGCTCCTCCTCTCTGCTCAAATACAGGTCCTTCACCTCCCTAAAATCCTCACAGTGCCAGAATAGCAATCTACCTCAACTAAATCTCCCATCTTTATCTGGCTCACATCTATCTTATCGATCATGGGTATGTTGGCAATGACTGCGCCAACAACTACAACGGGATCCGCCAGCACGTTCACTATAGCTTTGGGCGCTAAACCGTTTTTGGCAAGAGAGTATAGGACGAAGCTGCCCACCGTTGAACCATGACCATGAGGAAAACATAATATAGAATCTTTAATAGTTTTGCCAAAAAGATCATGGTTCCTTTCAACAACAACCCCCGTCTTAGGGTCTATTCCGCCCAAAAAGCTAAGCGGCTTCATTGAAACTAAAGCTATTCCGCTTGCTTTCCCGGGAACTATGGGTCGACCCCTCAATATTTTATCCACTTCATCGACAACTCCATTAACAGTAACAGTTAGTAGGATATTCTCATTGAGAATGGTAGTTCACCGAAGAGTCTCTCAGAAACCTCCTGAACCCTCTTTAAATATTCTTCCTCAGTATAGACCCTAAGTATATTCATGAAACCTTTAAGTAAATCAAATATTCCGGAAACATCACTTAATCTACCCGAGATCTTCCTGCCATCCCTAGTCTTCTGAAAGACAGGAATCTCCATAGGCTCCATTGGAAAAGCATGGTGGTATGGAACTGAGGGAAGGGTTGGTACATCAATTATTACGCTTTGCGGGCTGACACCAGCTTCCTCGGCTATCTGATCCCTTATCCTATTTCTTATGCCCTCAACGTTGAAGATGGTTGACACGATTTTATCTCTAATGTAGAATGGCGGCGGATCATACGCGCACTTTATAAGCTTTCTTCTCTCCAGCCTCTCGATAATCTCCCTTGACTTGTCGCATTCCTTCAGTTTCGTCCATAAAGTATAGTCGTTTAAGGATAGATACTCTTCGGGGGACCTAAAGTCTACTAGGTTCAAATCGTCTTTAGCGCGCTCCATAGCCATGGCGAGCATTATTTGAACCGCTCTACCAACCCTGTGGAAATATATGCTCTTAAATGACTCTATACGCGCAAGTATAAATGATTCTAGAGCGGACAGAGCGCCCATGTCAACTGACAAGTTTCCATCAATGACGTCTAGCGTGCGCACTAAACGTATGACATCTACAAACCCGTACTCCGCTCCAGTATGATACGTATCTCTCACAACGAAGTCCAGCTTATCAGCGTCGACGGCGCTTCTAATGATTTGATCCATGAAAGCCATTTTAGGTTTATTCAAGCGTCCAACAGATAATGCTCCGATAACCTTCGGATCGTAGCCCAGCTCGCCTATAATATCCCTAAGCTCAGAGGTTGTAATTATCCAGAATGTCATATCTTCGTGGGTTTTACCTAAAAATTTTGTAAGTATATGCTCGAAAATATGGGAGAAGGGGCCGTGTCCAACGTCATGGAGTAAAGCTGCTATCCTTATCATCTGAACCTCATCCTCAGATAAAAGCTGGGATATCTGAGGGTTATCAACGATTAAGCCGGCTAGGTGCATAACCCCTATTGAATGCTCAAATCTGGTATGATTGGCTCCGGGATAAACATATTCGGCGCCAGCTAATTGCCTTATTCTACGCAACCTTTGAAATGGAAATGAATCAATTATCTTTTTCTCAGCCTCAGTTATATACACGTATCCATATATGGGATCTTTAATTTCACCCCAATATTTGCGCTTAAACATAAACTCTCAGTCCGCTCAAATGGCGCTACAGCATTATACTGTAAATCTTCGATCTTAAATAATGTTTTCTGTTACCATTTTTCTTTCCAGACAATTATTTTGTTCAATTATTGCTGCTTATTTGTTGAGGGAAACGTTTATTGAAAAGTATAAGAATTATTTTCTTGGAAGAATCGAAATGGCATTAAAGAATTTTCATAGTAAATGGAGTAATATCTTCATCAACTTAGGGAATTTTTCTTCAGCATCTCTCATAATCTTAATTCTTTTAAGCAGTGTCGCAAGTCTCCACTCGACGGAGGTTTCAGCTCTAATTTATACAGATGAAAATCCCGCGGCTTTTGAAATCAATCTTAACGCCGTAATTCAAGTAGGAGACTGGCTAGCGATCTTTATACTGCCGCCCGTAGAGGATTTATGGGTTAAGTGCAATGCATCGAGATCAAGCGACTTTAGAATCTCGTTTTCCCCAAGGGAGCTTCAATATGGGAGAGAAATCTCCATAATATACGTGCAGCTGGAATCAGAAGGAGTTTATAATCTTTTAGTATCCTTCCAATCGAGTAACTTGTGGAATGCTACTATAGGGGTTTATACAGGTGACCGCGATTTTTATGGAAAAACTAAGCCAGCATCAACGACACCTCAAGGATACTTTATAGAGCTATATTCCGCTAGAATGATGCCAAATGAAAATAAAACATCAAACTATAGACTTAACATAGTTTTAATCGCTCAAAAAACGTCCCCCTCAAGTTTCTTCAATATCAAGTTTCCTACACCAGTGAACGCTGCGCTTTTCGCTTTAATAAGCGCGTTTATCGCCTATATTAACGCGTTCTTCATAATAGATTCGTATTTCAAAAACAAGAGCGAAGGTGTTTCAAGAATCCGTTGGGCGTTAATTGTTCTATTAATTCTTTTCAGCATTTACGTTTTGCACCAATTTTACTGGATGATTGTGGGTGGTGGGTGAGATAAAAATGTATGATGAAGATAGGGAGGAAGAATTCACAAGCCAATGGTGGTATAATAGGCACGTGTTAAGGAAGATTTTCTCACCATTACTTTACTTAACTTCATGGCAATATAGATTATGGAGGTTTCTCCAAAAACCGCCCGAAAAAAGGAAATCTGAAGTTGAGAAAAAGGCTAAAGCAATAAGGAAAAGAATAGATTTCCCGAAAGTTACGAGAAACGACGTTGTTGGGAGAGATGAAGAGTTTGAAAAGATACTTTTAAGCGCTTATTATCATATATTTAAGGACCCGGAGGTTAGGAAAAGCAGCCCGGTTCCACCGCCTAAAATCTTCATATTAAAAGGAAGTTCCGGTAGCGGTAAAACTTTTTTCGCCGAAGCTTGTCAGAGGGAGATTTTTGAAGCTGGCTTAAAGTATGGTTTAATAGTTTACTATGCTTCTCTAAAGCCGGAAGAAGTCTACACTATGTGGTATGGTAAAAGCGCCCAGCAGCTCAGCGCCTTCTTTGAGGCAGCCTTTCAAAGACCGAGCGTAATATTGATTGACGAATTTCATGCTTTTGGAAGTCGCTTCGCATCGACGACTGAGGTTGGTATGGAGGAGAAAAGGGTTCAAACAGTTTTCTTGGAGAAAATCGATGACCTCCAGAAGAAAAACTATAGATGTATTCTGTTGATATCCACGAATGAATATGAAACTATTACCGAAACCCTTAGACGCAGAGGAATTGTAGGGACAATAGACTTGGACGCCGGGGTCAATAAAGCTATGCTTATCGAGATCGCTAGAAGAAAATGTGAAAAATATGGCATAAACATTGATCCTGTCAAGATAATTGATGCTCTCGAGGATTCATTGATGAGCGTTGGTGGAGTAAGATTAACTCCGGCGGACGTATGTAACGCATTTGACATAGTTATGAGTGAAAAGTTTAAGCCTATCCAACGCGGAATCATAGGCAGAATTCTACTGGGATTTAAGGGCGATCAGCAGGTTAAAAACGCGGTGGAGATAAGCCTAAGCGACTTTAGAGATGCTGCGCGTAAGCTAAGGAGTTATACCACCACGGAAAAAACTGAGGCTGCGAAGAGGGCGATTATAAGGATAGCTCCAAGAGAAAGATATAGCGATGTCGGTGGGCTTCATGGAATAAAGGAGGAAATAATTAAAGAAATCTCCTTGGCGCTGGATGCCAATCTGGCGGTTAAGGCTGGTTATAAGCCGCCTAAAGGCTTCATATTTTATGGTCCCCCGGGGACTGGTAAAACTCTTCTGGCTAAGGCTATAGCTGGAGAGAACAATGTTTGGTTCTATAACATTAACGGTCCGTCAATTCTTCAAGGGCATTACGGTGATCCCGAGAAAACAATTCGTGATATATTCGAGGATGCGCGTAAAAATGCGCCTGCAATAATATTTTTCGATGAGATTGATGCCATCGCCCCGAGAAGGGGGACTCATGATCCAGTGATCGATAGAGTTGTCTCTCAGCTACTTACTGAGATAGATGGCTTCACACCGCTCACAAATGTCGTTGTCATTGGCGCAACGAACCGTATTGATGTCCTTGATCCGGCTTTACTTGAGCGTTTCACAAGACACTTTGAATTTACCTACCCGAAGAATATGAAAGAGAAGCTTGAGATAATAGAGATTCATCTCAAGCGGTACAAGCATCACTTGGAGGAGGGTTTAACATCCAACGATATATTAAGGATCTTTGAGAAAAAGATACTCAGTCCAAGAAAGATTGCGGATACGATTGATGATGCTAATCGCCTCAGAACTAAGGAGCTTGAGGCGTGCTACAGGCTTGTGCAAGCAATGAAATATAGACCTGAAAAAGTCCATGAAATAAAGAAGCTCTATGAAAACGATTTGGAGCGCCTATTTTCAGTGCTCAATATTAAGCCAGACGATCCAGATTTGCTGGCAAAGCTTGAAAACATAAATCCTGAAAACTATCCGTTAAAACTATATCACTTTGAAAAGGCTTTAGAAAGAACTTACGATGAAGCGGTTGAAGAGGCTAAAAGAATGATTCTGGAGACCGTAAGAATACCTAAGCCCGAGGTCGGAAAAAGCTATGGTCTTATAGCCCTCGGCGAACGTGGAGAGGTAGGCGGTATTATCGGGGTAATAGAAGTCGTTGTTAATCCGAAGGGGTCGGGGAAAGTGCATGTTGTTGGAAGTGAGACTGGTGAAAGCATACTTGCGAGCGCATACGATGCCTTCATATACATAAATTCAATTTCAAACTGGAAGTTTAAAGACTATGACGTCTATGTTGAGATAGTAACTCCGGCGAAGGGTATGGAGAAACAGACGTATGGACTGGGGGCGACTAAAGCGCCCGTTTCGGGCCCCTCAGCCGGGCTTGCAATAGCTATAGCGATGCTTTCAGCTTTCACGGGCGTTGAGGTAGATCCAACAGTTGTTATGACTGGAGCCATAACTGCGTTGGGCGAGGTTTGGCCCGTTGGCGGTCTTGATTATCGTGGGATGGGTAAGATTGAAGCAGCATTATCGGATCAGTATGCCCGCGTGCTGATTATGCCGAGATACAATTACGACAGATTGAAGAGTTTTGATGTAGAGAAGATGCTCTCTGAGCGTGGCATAAAAATAGTTCCAGTTCAAACTTTTCTTGAGGCAGCTTCAATATCCCTAATTGGTTTTGAAAAGATCAAGGGGAGCATTTTAAGCAGTCAAAAATAAATATTTCTTTTCTACTACTGCTTGTTTACAAGATAAATTGTTCCTTCTCATCTTTCCTCTTATTTGCGATCTCGATTAAAGCCCTATAATATTCTCCACTCTCAATCTTCCTATGTATATTCAGTAGCGTCTCATAAACGCTCTCAAAGTACTCCTTATCCTCAATTTTAACCTCCCCGCAGCTCTCGATCAGCGATATTCTCCACACTATCCCTAACCCAGCCTCCCTTATAGACTGATAAAGTACCCTATGCCCAACCTGAAACAACTGCGGATATAGGTCTGCCGATAATTTAAGCAGATCATCACCCACGCTCTTGAGCTTTATAAGATCCCAAGAGATCATTCCATCCTTATTCTTTGAGAGAATTTCCCCAAGTCTGATCCGTATAACGTCAAGTATCGGCAAAAATTTTTCCATGATAACTCCATCCAAATGCTTTCACTATTAGTTTCAATAATTACTTTAGTCCTTAATCACTATTTAAGTTTAAGCACAAATTATAAAAAGAGAGGGTTCTAAGACATTCTGCCGAAGCTCTCAGCAAAATAGTTTTATCTCAGAAGTAACATCAAAGCTTTTAAGGAATAAGGAAAAGGGATGGGTGAAAAAGGGGATTTAAGCGTGGCGCGGGGAAAACAAATAATAATTTGCCCTGAATGTGGCTTTCAGTTTGATATCCTGTATGCTAGAACGGTTTCATGTCAAAGCTGCGATAAAATGCTATCTTCCTTAAGCTGCGAGTACGTCAAATGCCCGAAATGCGGCTTTGAATTTAAGACTTCGAGAAGCATATCTAAGGTTTCTGAATTTTTAAGAGGTTTCCCAGAGTAGGGTGAAAGGAACCTGCTGCAAAACGAAACCCTTCTCAAATTTTTCTATTATTCGGTGCTTAGGGGCTATAATTTTTTAGTGCTGGTTTTGGCTCCTATGATCTTTAGAGCCTTGAGCTTTTCTTCAATTCTCCGGGTTCTCTCCTCAGCTTCAGCGAATATCCCGTTCCATTTTCCGCTCTTAATTATGGTGGAGAGCTCCTCAAGGGTTTTCGGCAATTTTTCTACAGTCGAATGAAGCATCTCGTTAAAGAGTTTATCCTCGGAAACGAGCTTTAAAGCTTCTTCGGGGCAAAACTCTATACATTTAGGTTCTCCATTACATAAGTCACACGTTATAACTATCCTTCTATCTGGGTCAAGCATTATTCCACCGAAGGGGCATGCCTGTACGCATAGGACGCATCCATCGCATTTATCTTCATCTATAATTAGCACTCCTCCCTTTTCAGACTGCTTTATGGCGTTACGTGGGCAAGCTCTTATACATGGAGCGTTCTCACAGAAACGGCACGTAACTGCTAAGTTAAGCGCTGGGTTCAAATGTATAACTCTTATCCTAGATTTTATTGGGTTAGGTTCGCCCTCCTTCTCTAAGGCACACACGAATTCACATATACTGCAACCTATACATTTGCTTGGATCAACGGCAATAAATCTTCTATTAAAGATCACCTTATACATCATATGAATCCGTCCGACACTCTATTCTTAATTCTTATCCTTATCTGAGACAAGCATTTAAGCTTCTCGATGCGCCGCTCTCTTCAGGATCTAATTTCGCCTTGAAATATCAACGTAAACGTTTTCGTCACCGCTTATCTCTACGTTCTTTAGGGAGGAAACCATTGCTAGAATTGTTCTTCGGATAAGCTCTGATACAAAAGGCTGTAGCGGGATGTCCCTGCCATAAACAGTGATTTTAGCGTTTAGTCTATTTTTCATCTTCATTATGGTGCAATCCTCAATGCTTGCAGCACCACGATATATTTCTTCAGCGAGATCCTCACATGTATTTCTTCCACATTTACCGCAATCCAACCTAGCAAGAGAATTCAATATTTCGAGTATTCTCGCCCTTCTTTTGACGAAATTTAATGTTCTTTCAATCAAAATCTTGCGGTCTTCTCTAATGTTCAATATATGTGCTCCAAGATCTTGAAGCGAGCAGAAAGCTATCAAATCATCTTTAACATGATTCTTGAATTCATTATATTCCTCTAGGCTCCTCACGCATATAATCTTGCCTATACCTCTCTCCCTGATGACCGCTGAGGAGAACCCTTCTAGAATAATGATGTTGGCGCCGAAGAATAATGTGGCTTTAGAGACTTCTTCCAGCGAGATATTCGGCGCTCTAACCATAATGTCCACTTCATTTCCCGAGAATGCTATAACGGGGTTAGCGCCACCCATCCAATGTCTCCATGTATCGCTTCCCTCCCTATCAAGGGAGAAATTTTCATGTGCAATATGCTTGATGGAGGCTACTGAAAACCCTTCTTTGATGAGCTCGGGGACTAAAGTCTCGACGACCGTGGTCTTTCCGGAAGCCTTATAGCCAATAACTGCAAGTATAGGGCAGTTTATGCGCACATCAACACCCTCTTTAACCTCTAAATACTTATGCTCAAGGTACTATAAATCAACTAACCAACAATATGGTGCTAAAGATTACAAGAACCTAAAACTATATTTATTGGTGGAGTATGTGAAAACACTTAAAATGGTTAGAAAGGCTGGGCGCGTGGAGGGAATTGGTCAGCAATCTAGCTGGCGTTAAGGCGGTTCTCTTCGACTTATTTGATACATTGCTTCTAATAGAGCATGATGAGGGCTCAGTTAAAGTTAATGAAGAATGCCTGAGGAATGTCTGGAAGTTTCTAAGCGAAAACGGCGTTAATGTCTCTTATGGGGATTTTATACAGGCATATTCTGAGGTTCGGGATCAGCTGTATGAGAGGATCCACAGAAGTTTTGAGGAACCGCACTTTGCTTTTAGGGTCTCGCAAAGCTTAGCTAAATTAGGCTATACTTATGCTCCCACCAGCCATATCGCTATAGGCGCCGCTAACGCATACTCGGAAGAATTTATACGTCATGTCCGCCCAGATAAAGACGCAGCTTTTGTTCTACAGAGCCTAGTTAAACACGGATATAAAACAGGCGTCATATCAAACTTCGCGATCCCAGAATGCGTCCATGAACTCCTGACTATTTATGGGCTTAAAGACTTTTTGGGCGTGGTGATAATCTCAGCTGAGGTTAATAGGCGTAAACCAAGTCCAGAGATCTTTTTTGCCGCCTTAAATGCGCTAGGGGTTGAGGCTTCTAACTCCGTTTTTGTCGGCGATACGCCAGACATAGATGTTAGGGGAGCAAAAAAAGCTGGTATGAAAACAATATTAGTGCAGCGTAAAAATGTGAGCGTAATTAGCACAGAAGATACGCCGGACTTTAAGGTGAACAATCTAAGAGAGATATTAGAAATATTATTGGAGTGAAAGCAAATTAATGCTTCTGAACACCCCTGCCTTTCTCTTCCACCCTTCTACTCTAATGCTTCATATAAGCGCTTCAAGTTTTCCAAGGTCTTCAAATATTTCTCAAACACTTTATCCAATATCTCGCTATTAGCGTAGTTTGGATAAAATATTTTTTCTTCAGTAAAGAAGCTTCTTCTTGCCTCATCGATTGACTCATAGTATCCCGCTCCGACAAAAGATATAAGCGCCGCGCCTAAAGTTGCCGCCTCCCTTTGGGCTGGAACTATGACAGGAAGCTTCACGGCGTCAGCCCTCATTTGATTCCATAAATCATTTCTGGATCCGCCCCCAACTACGCGAATACAGTTAACCCTAATATTCAATGATTCGACTAGATTTTTGAGAGCCTCCCTCATCTGGAACGTTAAGCCTTCAAAGACCGCTCGGATTATTTGACTGCGGGAAGAATGTAGAGCTAAGCCAAGTATCGACCCCATCACGCCATATTTTCTTAGGGGGCCGCTCTCCCTAACAAAGCTTGGTATGAAGATTAAGCCCTCAGAGCCCAGCGGGACTTTTTCCATCTCGCTAATTACGATCTCATATTTCCTTTTCTCGTCAATATCGCGGAAGAAATTCTGTAAAACCCATTCTATAACCGCGGACGCTATCATGAGAAACTGTGGGTTCCAAAGATTTTTCTCAACGTCAGCCTCAATTATCAGTCCTTCCTCAAAGCCCTTTCTGGTTGGATTAAAAGTGTCAGCCCTAATGCTGAGGATCTCCCAAGTCCCGCTGGAGAGAACTGGTTCACCCGGCTTGGCACCTGAGCCAAATATTGCGAACTGCGTATCATGGCCGCAGACAACGACGGGAGTTTTAGAAGGTAAGCCGCATTCTTTTCCAGATTCCTCAGTCACATACCCTAATATTTCGCCGGGCTCCCTCCATTCTGGGAAGAACGATTCATCTAAATCCGCGATCTCGAGCATCCTGCGCGACCAGGATCTTTTTCCAAGATCCATAGCCATCATAGTGGACGCTATTGTTGGATCTATGTGGAAAGCCCCTGTCAATCTGTGGGCTATTAAACCTGGCATCATAAGCCATGTGTAAGCCTCTCTTAAAGCCTCCGGAGCCTCCTTTTTAAGCCAGATTATCTTAAATAGCGTGTTAAATGGGATTATTTGATACCCGGTGATCCTAAATATTTCCCAAGCGCTGATGTGCTCAGTAATTTTGTCCGCCACCTCTTTCGTTCTTGGACACTGCCAAGAGATGGGAGGGTAAGTTAATTTACCGTCACGTTTAACAGGTGCGCCATCAGCGCCCCAAGTAATTATTGTGGCAGCCTTAATTTTCCTTGGCTCAACGACTCTTAGAACCTCGCGAGAGACTAGGCATATTTTGCGCCAAATGTCTTCCATATCCCAAATTAGCCATCCGGGCTTACCATCAGGCTGCTGGCGTGGGCTATTAGGTAGGCTTGAAAATGCCTTTATGTTGCCAGCTGCGTCAACAGCAACGGCTCTAATGTTAGTTGACCCACAATCATAAACCAAAACATATTCTTCATCATTAGGGCACATAGGTTAATCCTTTCTCCCAACCGCACTTAAACAATTTTACTTAGAAAAATAAATAGTTTTTCTGAAAACATGCCCCGTCCTTCTTTCCATTCCCATTTGCCTTAATTATTCCTAGAATAAAAACGGCTAAAAATCCTCTGCTTTCTTAGCTTACGCCGCTTTTTATCAAAATTTGCACATTTATTGATGAAAAAATCTAATTTTTTATTTAGGCAAGTTTTTAGGAAAATGTTAAATTTTTTAGCATAACACTCTAAAATTTTATTTGGGGGAATAAAATCTGAAAGCGGTACAGTTTCCTAAAGTATGGGATTTAATCAATCAGTTTAAGCATAGATGTAGGCAGATAGGATGGTGGGCGTCAGAGTACGAAGATATAATAAATGCTAATGGAGAATACCATATCTTCTTATGGGTTCGTAAAGTTCACCCTAGAACTTTTAAAAGCGTCTCCGTCAACCATTGCGTTCCTGTAAGAGATGGCATATCTTATAGAATAGTGAATGTTTCTTATATGGCTTGGGTTTTCCAGGAGCCGCTGCCGGAAAATTTAGTGCCTATCGTCGTAGAGGACCCCCGTATTTTAAGGAGTACGGCCATTTATGATTTAAGTGAAGTATATGTTGGAAAGCCGATATGCTTAAGATTAAATGAGACTGAAAGCGTGGTTTTCCGTGAATTTGAGGAGTTTTTGAAAACGGAGTATGGTCTTAATTTCATGGAAAGATTACCCCCACCACCGCCCGGGCACTTAGCGCCTGAAAAGGTTAGTCTAAACGTATCTTAAGGGAGATAACGTGGGGGGAAGAAGATCTTCCCTCCTCCTACTTATTCACTATAGTTCTTATATCATTTTCTATTGATTTGAGAACATCTTGATACCACACTTGCCCATTTTCTATAGCATCTATTGTTGACTCAAGCGACCTGGTTAATTCTTCGGAGACCAGCGATCCAAAGTTTCTAACTAAGTACTCGTATACTGCTTTTCCAAGCTTAGTATTAAATATCGCTCTATTGTTCTCAATTATGTATCTCCTCTTCATCAGTATGTCGATGATTTTCGAGTAAGTGCTTGGTCTCCCGATCCCCCTCTCTTTCATCAGCGATATCAAATCGCCTTCCCGATATGGTCTAACAGTCGATTCGCGCCTAATTTTCATGCGCACAACCCTATACTCGCCTTCCTCAACCTCGCCCTCAACCCTTATAACTGGGTTAATAGATAAAAAGCCCGGCTCAATAATCTTCACTACCCTACTTTGCCTCACAACATTTGAGTCAATCCTTAAGTCAAATTCCTGTACTAAGCATTTTGCCTCGCTCATCTGGCTAGCGATAAACCTCTTAAATATCATATCATATAACTTCATATGATCGGCTCCAAGCTTCTGAGGTATCCTTAAAACACCTGATGCTAAGTAGAAGCGCAGTTGCTTAACGTTTAAGGGCTTAGTTGGCCTTATACACTCATGTGCTCCCTCGCTCCTATACTCTCTCGGCTTAAATAAGCCGGGATAGTTTTCCTCTAAGAAGCGTCGTGCAACTTCTATGCCTGTTGTTGAAACTGAAGTTGAATCTGTCCTATGATAGGTTATGAGACCTGACTCGAAGAGGGATTGCGCTAGCGCCATAGTATAGCTGACTGTGAAACCTAGCTTTTGGGCAGCGTCTCTGAGCATGCTGTCCGTTGTGTAAGGCGGCTGGGGGTAAAACTTATCCTCACGGAAACTAATGTTCTCAATTTTGGCTTTTAATTCTCCTTCCTTAAATCTCCTCTTTAAATCTTCAACATTTTGTGGATTTGAGAGCTTAAATGACAAACCATTTTCTAACTCTATGTCAGCTACTGAAATCTTATTTCTTAATTCCTCAGACCTCTTTATGACCCAGCCTAAAACCGGGGTCTGCACCCGACCAGCCGAAAGCGTTGTTATCTTGAATTGTTCCCAAAGTTTCCTGCTTAGCTCGAAGCCGATCCATCTATCTTCAATCCTTCTAACAACCTGAGCCTGCACATATGGCAGCCTAACGGACCTCGGCTCTGACAGGGCTCTCCTTAGGGCTTTCCGCGTCACCTCATGGAACTCAAGTCTCTCTATATTCCCGCAATATGGTTTAACTACTACATAAATGTCGTACCCTATCTTTTCTCCCTCAGCATCCGGATCGGTTGCAATAAAAACCTTGTTTACCTCTGTTGCCAGTCTTCGAAGCAGGTTTACAATATCCTTTTTTGAACGGATGTTTTTCGACCTGCACACTGGACATTCATCATGATCAGTGAATTGCTCACCACAGTTATTGCATCTCCTTATATCTGTATACACGGGTACGTAATATTCGCCGTCCTTTAGAACTCCATGAAAACCGCCCTCCGTAGTTAAATCAAATATGTGTCCCCCGGAGGCAACGACGTTGAGGATTAGCTGTCCGCTCGCAACCTCGTAGACTGTAAACCCGTCTAAAACCCTTTTTGCCGGTTTACCGAAAAAATACGCTATTGTCCTAGCTTTTGTTGGCGACTCAACAACTATAAGTGCGGATCTTATAATGTCTATAGCATCTATAGTGAACTTGCCTTCGCGAATCTTCCTAATCATTTCTCTGTCCGAGTCAACCTGCCTAAACTCGTACGAAGCTTTTTCCAGATCATATCTCTCGAATTCTTCGTCGGTTGCTAGCTGAAT
This sequence comes from Bathyarchaeia archaeon, assembly GCA_038866525.1. Taxonomy (GTDB): domain Archaea; phylum Thermoproteota; class Bathyarchaeia; order Bathyarchaeales; family DTEX01; genus DTEX01. Next base: position 26,103 of record JAWBZG010000002.1, on the reverse strand, counting down.
TCTTTTACTCAATCCATGAAAAGCCTTCTTATCGTCAACTACAACTATAGATATGCCCCGGCTTATGCCCATAGCATAAAACCTCGAAGATCTACCCGATGCCTGCACATACCCGGCGACATCGGGCATGAATAAAACGTATTCCTTCCCCTCAATCTTTACGTCAACATCGAGTCTCTCAATCACCTTCTTTAAGTCTTCATCCTCCATCATTTTGACCAGAAGTCTCCTAGCCTCCTTTACAACTTTTTGGACATAGCCTAGAAACCCATCCAATTCAATGTTCTTCTCATCGGCTTCCCTAATCTTATCAATGACATCTTTACTAACTGGAACTATTCTGGAGAGGGCTGAAATCACCGGAGCTGCTTCTCGAGAAAACTTCTCCTCAAAGAATGGCGATAAAGCCTTAAGAAGAGTGAGAATCTTCTGCGGGCTGCACTCATCAATTCTAACCCTTATCTCCCTCCTCGGAACCCCAGCAAAAACAACGTATCTAATCGTTTCCGGTAGGTCAAGCCCCCGAGCCAGCGGGCTCCTATTACTTGCGACGCCAGCTAGCACAGCGTATTCACCGTTTACAAATTTCTCCAGCATTTTCGGGCTCATCCTCTCATAGACGAAGGAGCCTATCCCCGCCTCTCTCAACGCTGCGGTTATCTCCTTGGCGTAATCTATGCCTCTAACCTGTGGAACAAAAACCAGGCATCCGGGTCCATGCCTCCTAATTATTTCCACAACTTCTTCTTTAACGTCTTTTTCAGGCTCAATATAGAAGTTCGCTATATTTCTGACAAATTCCGGGCTGAAACCAGGCTCGAAACCGAATAGTCGCCTAAATATTTTTATACGTTTCGTCCTTTTCCCCCTCAAGGTTGCCCCAGAGACTATAAGTACTTTGCCACGATTCATTCCAAATGAGCGTGCAGATGCGGGGTTTTCGGTGCCAGTGCTAGGTTCCTCCTCTTCCTTTAATGCTCTCTCAACGTCCTCGGGAGTGAAACCCATTAGGAAAACAACCTTATCTATGTTCTTAGGGGATTTTAGGAACGAGTCGACGTCGTCAACGAATATGAAGTCGAAGGATACATCCTTAATTATATCGAACCTATTGTAGAGAAAGCGGTCAGTTGTGATAAGTATGGAGAAATCTCGGTTTATAATGCGGTTTATAACCTCCTCGCATTCTTTCCTTCGCATACCTGAATAATAACCTATAACCGTTAAATTGACCCCTTCCAACTCAGCTAGCTTCTGTAAAAAGACTGAAACTCTATCTAATAGATGCTTAACTAGTAAGCTTGTCGGCACAATGATATAGCTTTTTTTACCCTTCCTTGCCAGGAAAAGAGCCATGATTAAACCGAAGTGGGTTTTACCAATACCCGTTGGGGCAACTATTGAAAAGCTCCTTCCCATTAAAACTCTTTTCGCCCAAACTTCCTGCAGAGCCCAGGGTCTAGAGCCAATAAGAGACTTGAAGAATTCGGAGAATTTTTTGAGCTCGAAGTCGAGCTCTAAAACCTTTGCGTATTCACCAATACGATTACTTTTTACGAGCTCTAAATAGATCTTTTCTTTATCAGCATCAGTTATTGGCGTAGGTAAACATTTGCTGCAGACCCCGAAATTTAACAGTTCTAGGTCGCTAATATCCCCTCCACAATTGGGGCACATGCCACGATATACTGCTTTTAGCCCCTCGAGTGTAGTCTTCATCATGCAGATACTCAGCCCAATCCCTGAATTATCGCGTTTAAATCAATCTTTTCCCTTATAAAGATATTTAAAGAAGAAGTGTGAAATAAAGTTTCAGTATCAATACTGAAGAAACATGCAGGCTAAAGAGGATGGCTGGGTCGGAAAGCCTTCTACCCTACATTAGGGGAAGCGAATCTGAACAACCAATAATTATAGTTGATAGTAGGGAGGCGAGCTCAGCCCCAAAGATAGTTAAGGGTCTTAAGGAGCTTGGCGCATTAATAAGAATTGAGACCCTTGATAAAGGAGACTACGTGATCTCAGATGAATGTGCCTTTGAAAGGAAGACCGTGCAGGATTTTGTTTATACGCTTACGCATAGGCATCTCTTCGAGCAGCTCTTCCTCTTGAAGGAAGCCTACCCAAAACCATTTATACTAATTGAGGGCTATTTTCCAATAATATACAAGTTCAGTAGAATTAATCCATCCTCAGTCTGGGGAGCCATATTTGCTCTGGTGAAAAACGGTATAAACATGGTTCACACGACCAGTTATAAAGAGACAATCGACTTTCTCTACACTTCAGCTAAACAGGAGCAGTTCGTAGAGAAAAGAACACCAATTATACATCCTGCAAAGAAAATAGAAACCCTGGCTGAAGCGCAAATATACTTTCTCTCAAGCCTCCCGAATATAGGGAGAGAAAAGGCTGTTGATCTGCTAAAAACCTATAAAACGCCATTTAACGCGTTAGCTAACGTTGAACGCTGGCCAAAAGATATCTATGGTTTCGGCCCAAAGACAACGAAGAGGGTAAAAGAGATCTTACATACAGTCTATAAGGAGGAATAGGGCGAACGAATTAACTATCCTATACTCCGTATTTTCCAACAACTTTTATAGAGTATAATTTAGGTTTTTCGGGCGTTCTTCAGGAAAGGTTAGTATGTTCAGGCTCCTTTTTTTTCGTCTAACCTTTCAAGAAAAAGAAAATGTTTAATCTCTGAAACTTAGCTTTTAACCTTTAACAACAGCCATTGGAATGAGCCTAGCTACAAATGTCGCTATGCCAACAGCATTACTTACCTCAGCGACTTTATCAACGTTCTTATATGCTGGGTCAGCCTCTTCGGCTAGAACCGTCATGCTTGCAGCCCTAACAACTATACCCCGACTCTCAAGCTGCCTCCTTATCTCCCCCCCAGTAAAACGCTTTGTTGCGGCTGCGCGGCTAAGCATCCTCCCAGCTCCATGGGCTGTTGAACCGAAAGTTATCTCCATAGCTTTCGGCGTACCAACCAGGACCCAAGAGCTCGTACCCATAGATCCAGGTATTATAACCGGCTGGCCGAGACTGCGATAGTCCGCTGGGACATCTTTATGTCCGGGCGGAAAGGCTCTTGTTGCACCTTTCCTGTGAACCCAAACCTTCACAGTTTTCCCGTCAACAGTATGCTCTTCAATCTTAGCAATGTTATGGGCTACATCATACACTGTATGCAGCCCGATCTTATCTGCCGACGATTTAAACACTTGCTCAAAGCTCTGTCTAACCCAATGGGTAATCATATGCCTATTTGCAAAAGCATAGTTCACTGCGCATGCCATAGCCTGATAGTAGTCTTGGGCTTCTGGGCTGGTCCCAGGGGCACATGCTAGCTCCCTATCAGGTAGCTCTATGCGATACTTATGTACGGCTCTCTCCATAACACGGAGGTAATCTGAGCATATTTGATGCCCGTATCCGCGGGAGCCCGTATGAATCATCACTGTAACCTGCCCCTCATGGGTTATTCCGAATGCTTTGGCAACCTTTTCGTTAAATATTTTGTCAACCCTCTGTATTTCTAAGAAGTGGTTCCCTGAGCCAAGTGTTCCAAGTTCAGGTGCCCCCCTTCTCTTAGCGGTGCTTGAAACTTTTTCTGGGTTTGCGCCGGGCATGCACCCTCGCTCTTCACAGTGTTCAATGTCTTCCAGCCAACCATAGCCTTTATCTACAAGGTATGGTATGCCTTCCCTCGTTATCCTGTCGAGTTCATTTATGGATACTGTGAAATCTTTCCTATGGCTGCCGAGCCCACTTGGCACATTATGGAATATCGTCGTCGCCAAGTCGCCTAATTTCGGCCTAATATCTCTCTCTGAGAGGGTGGTTACTAAGAGCCTTACACCGCAGTTAATGTCGTAGCCTACACCACCGGGGCTTATTACGCCTTCCTCATAATCGGTTGCTGCAACGCCGCCTATTGGAAAACCGTAACCTTCATGACCGTCCGGCAAAGTTATAGAATATTTATATATGCCGGGTAAGTGAGCCACGTTAGCGCATTGCTCTAAAGTTTTATCCGTCTTCATTTTTTCAAGTAGATCTTCATCTGCAAAGATTACTCCTGGAACGCGCATGCCGGGTCTATACTTAGGTATACGCCAAGTATATTTGTCAACCCTTTCCAGCGGGACGCTCATCACGAAACACCGTCTTTTGAATGATTAAAGTAAGTTGACTAATATAAACATGCTGTCTCCACATCAATGCTCCAAGCGGCTTTAAGGAGACTCTTCTAGGACCATAGGTTCTTTAATCTCCCTCTGAACACCATACCTCTCCCAATGTACTTTTTGGCTCAATTTTTCTCTTTTCCCCGAAGGCTTCTCGGCCGGATAGCCAAGCGCCACCGTACATAGAACCCTTAGGTTCTCCGGGATGCCTAAAAGCTTCTTTATAGGTTCCTCATAGGGTGTATCAGCAACACCCATCCAGCATGTTCCTAAGCCTTGAGCATATGCCGCTAAAAGCATGTTTTGCACGGCTGCGCCTAAATCTTCACGCCAAAAACTTGATTTAGACGGGTCTCCGAGAACGGCTATAACTACGGGCGATTCAGCCATGAATCTTCCCCATCTATGAATCTCAGCCATCTTTCTCCTGGTTTCCCAATCAGTTATAACGATGAAATTCCAGTGCTGTGAGTTATATGCTGACGGAGCCCATGTAGCCGCGTAAAGACACTTGATGATTTTCTCTTCCTCGACAGGCTTATCTAAGTATCTTCTTACGCTACGCCTACCTAGAATAGCTTCAAACAGATCCATAATTATCACCTACCTTATAAAAATAGATAAGTAACCTTTTTAATATTAGCGTCGCATCAAAATATTTTACTTTGGTGATGAAGCTTGAGTTTTTCGGTAGTTGAAGCTGTGGCTCCCGCAACGTCAGCGAACCTGGGTGCTGGCTTTGATGTTTTTGGGGTTGCGTTGGACGCGCTCTTTGATAGAGTTATCGTTGAGAAGACTTATGATAAAGTGATTAAAATCGAGGTTTATGGTGAGGGAGCAAAAGATATACCAGATAAACCAGAGATGAATACTGCTGGAATAGTTGCAATGGAGATGCTGAAATATTCGAAGGAAGAATGCGGCTTAAAAATAAGGATTTATAAAGGGATAAGGCCTGGAAGCGGGCTTGGCAGCAGCGCCGCGAGTGCGGCTGCAACAGCCGTAGCCATAAACTGTCTCTTAGGTTTAAATTTAAGTTCCATTCAACTCATAGATGTGGCTGCTCTAGGTGAAGCGGCTTCAGCCGGGGCGCCACACGCAGATAATGTTTCAGCGGCGATCCTGGGGGATTTCATACTAATAACCTCTAGGAAGCCGTTAGATGTTTTAAGGCTAAAGTTGCCGCCGAACGCTGAATTCGCTGTCGCTTTACCGGAAATAAGAGTAGACACTAGGCTTGCGCGATCTGTTTTACCGAGCGAAGTAAGCCTTTCAAGCATGGTGCATAATGTTGGGCGCGCCGCGACATTTGTGGCTGGAATAGCGCTGAAAAGCGTTGAGATCATGGGTAAAGGCATGGTTGACGCTGTTGTTGAACCAGCAAGAGCTCACTTAATTCCAGGGTTAGATAACGTTAAAAATAGAGCCTTAAAGTCCGGGGCAGTGGGTGTATCTATAAGCGGAGCAGGCCCATCGGTAATAGCGCTCGTAGACTCGGAGAAAAGCAGCACCGAAAAGGTTGCTTTAGCAATGAAGGACGCATTTGAAGAAGTAGGCGTAAAAAGCAAAACTTTGTGTGCTAAACCTGGGCAGGGGGCAAGGATTATTAGAAAGGAATAACGGCTAGCCGTTTTTAAGATCTCTAAGCCGATTTTTCCTTAATCTTCTTCTAAAGAGATAGAATATTAGGGAGATGACGCTGGCGAATATGCCCAGAGGTAACGCATATTTGCCCATCCAATAAAGGGTCTCTCGATAAGTGAATGGTTTGCCTAGCAGGTTTCGATCCATGAAATCTAAGATCCGCACGGCGACGAGATCCAATGGGAGGCTGTGCCCAGCGTCATACCAATATACCTGCTTAGGTTCACCAGCCGCTTCATATAGTTGCCTTCCCGCCTCAGCTGGAACTATTCTATCGAATCTACCTAAATGGAAAACTAGTGGTCTAGGTGAAAAGTGTTTTATGAAGTTTATTGGATCAATTGGATCAAGGATTTTCTGCAACTCCTCATAGCTTATTCCCTCCTTCCGAAGATACTCTCTTATAGCTGGCATAGTGTAATGCTGGCTCTCCTTTATCATCAGGCTCATGTTTCCCCCAGCAACTATTAGGGCAGCCGCCTTTATTCTCGGCTCGACGCCGATGAATATGGCGCCTAGAATGCCGCCCATGCTTCCGCCGACATAACCTATCCGCTCGGCATCTATCTCCGGCCTAGTTTCTAGATAGTCTACTGCTCTCCTAAGATCTATTATGGTTTGAATAATTCCCCTCATAGATTCGGTGATGTTGGGGGAATACAGCTCTTTACCGGGAACTTTCCTCTCACCATGATAGGCAGCATCTATGGCTATTAACGCGTAACCCTCTCTAGCAACCAAGCCAGCAACCTGAAGGATATCTTCTTTTGATCCCCCATAGCCATGAAGGAAAATTACGCAAGGAACCTTCCCATCGCTTTTAGGAAGCGATAGGAGAGCGGGAACTCTTTCGCCGTTAATCGAATCAAAGTAGACTTTTATAACTTTGTAGCCTTCCTCCTCTCTGATGATCTCTTCAGAAGCCCTTAAAGGCATTGTCTTATCATAATTGTAATATTTGCGTAAATCCTCGCAATCTGTAAACATGTAAGTCTCCGCGATGCACGCTAAAAACAATATTATTAAAACACTGAAATCTAGGCATAAAGCGATTAATGGAGGAACGAATTTTCCATTAACCATTTTAAGCATATCTAACCAACCATTTATCTCTTTACGGTTTATCTAAAAATAGTGATGAAGATAGATTTAGATATATCATATTTACGAGGATTTAAGTGAAAATTGAATAAAAGTGAAATATTGGCTTTTCCGAAATATGGATCGAGGGAATTAAAGTATGAGATACCGTGTTTTAGGAAGAACGAGGTTGATGGTTTCGGAGCTAGGTCTTGGTGGACATGAGTACAGGCGACCTCTTCCAACAACTCTTCTTAAGTGGGGGGAGATAGACATGGATAAGCTTATAGCGACTCAGCCTGCTAGAAATGATGTTGTTAAGAGGGCTATTGAGGCTGGCATAAATTATTTTGATACAACACGGATAGAGGAGACGATATCGTTAGGCAATGCTCTAAAATCTATTAGAGTTGATAGGGAAAAGATTCATATCGCTGCCATGATAGTCTTCCCATTCAGAAAGATGGATGAGAATCCTAGATCTAAATGGAGAGATATCCTCATAGATGAAATTGAGGAGATCCTGAACAATTTGAACACTAAATATATCGACGTTTTCAATCTACACTCCCCCGAGACTCTTTACTCAAGGGAAAAATTCAGTGTCTATATGGATACTATTAATGAGGTTAGGGAAGAAGGGAAGGTTAGGTGGATTGGTGCTTCAAGTCACGACCCCAGATTCCTAGCTGAACTCATAAGGAAGCACGATTGCTTCGACGTCATCATGGTGAGATACAATTATCATCTGCAGGAGGCTAAAGAAGTTCTCTTCCCACTTTGTAGGGCAATGGAAATTGGTGTAGTAATAATGAAGCCCTTCTGCTGGCCCTACTATGGGATACCTTTCATGAGATTTGGGCCGGTTAAAGGTGAGGAGAAGAGCCCATATACGCCTGCTCAGCTGTGTTTAAAGTGGATTCTTAAGTCTCCGGAAGTCTCAACCGTTGTACCATCGGTTAACAACTTAAGAGAATTAGAGGAAAATATAGCTGCAATATCAAAGGATGAAAAAGTAGACGAGGAGATACTGAGAGAATACTTAAGGATATCTACCGGTCCGGAGGTAAAAGAAAGACTTCAAAAAATGACAGGCGACCCTGATATTGACATAAGATTCTTTGCTGAGAGAGCTTTAATAGAAATGAAGCAAGATAATTAATTGTTTTTCTCAGGGTGATTAATCCTTATTCTGTTCTTGTCTCTTCACTATCCATGGTCTAAATATGTTTGCGCCGACGCAGAATATTTCAGTCTCTTCATCACCGTTGTTATGAAGCCGTGAGGTATGTCGCTTGGCAGATATATGCAGTCGCCAGCTTTAACCTCGGCTTTTTCGTCGCTGACAAGGATTATCCCAGAACCCTTAATCAAATAATATATTTGCTCATGATCCTTATGGACATGCGGTTTTATTTCAACTTTAGGCGGCACAATGGTTATCCAGCATTTCCACATAGTTTGGAGACATTCGCTTTCAGGATCCTTATTTGAGCTATCATACAGGCTTGCCAAAGAGGTCATAGTAAATGGATTCGCCATGTTTTAGTGCAGGAGCAACTTTATTTTTGCTCTGTATTCTTATCATGCTTCCACCCTCAGTAATCTATTTCCTAGTTTATAAACTATTATTTCTTCACCATCTTTAACCCCGAAAAATTTCGATGCATTGCCTTGATTCACCGATATTTCAAGAAAGTTGCAGCTTCCAATTATTGCGAGGGGCATGCCAGTTTGAACCTCACCATAAGCCTTACATATCTTTAACAGCACTTCCTCCCCCCCAAGTTCAACAATTATATTGTCGCCTTCCTCAATCTCAAGAAGCTTTAAATCAAAATCCGTTATATTAGTAACCAGGTTTCCAAAATCATCAACATATATTATCTCGCCCTTAATGGAATTCTTTAACACTTTAGGTTTAGCGAACTGCGGCATAATGGGGTCATATATTTCTGGACCTAGCTCTGATGGCGGAATGCCGCTCGCTAAATATGCCGCGGCTGGCGCAAATATATCCCTTCCATGGAAAGTTCTCGAAATACACCTAAGCATATATTTTCTGTTCTCTATGACGTACACATGCCTAATATTTTCTCTTTGAGCCGAAAGCATTAGTAGACCGTTATCTGGACCCACGTAAAAGCTCTTCTCGGTCTCAACTATTATTGGCCGCCTCTCTGTACCTACTCCGGGATCCACGACGGCTACATGTACTGTTCCCTTTGGGAAGAATTGTGCTGCGCGTGCTAATAGGAAAGCCCCCATTCTAATATCGAATTTTCTAACCTCATGGCTTATGTCGACTATTTGCACGTTTGGAAATATTGAGAGTATTACTGCTTTCATCTCAGCAACATAGGAGTCTCTGAGACCAAAATCTGAGAGTAAAGTTATTATTGAATGCTTATGCAAACCTTTCCACCAGTCGATTTTATTCAAGGCCGCGCCACATTTCTGCAACAAGATTTAAGGCTTCTTCTCTAGAAATACTTCTTGGATTTGCTCGAATTAAACGTGTAAAGGTTAACAGCTTACCCGCTATTTTCTCAATGTCGCTTTCAGGTACGCCGACATCTTTTAGTCTTCTAGGCACATTTAGATCCGCCAGTAGACTTAAAAGTCTGTGCATGATCAGCTCCCCAAGTTTATTGTCTGCGGCCGCTTCTCTGGGGAGCCCAATGGCTTCAGCGATCTGAGGAATTTTATGAGAAATCGCAGGCATATTAAATTTAAAGGCATACGGTAGGGCTAAACCGCAGGAAACGCCGTGCGGAACCTTGTAGGCTACGGAGAATGAGTATGCAAGGGCATGCCCTAAGCATACCCATGAGTTTGCAAATGCCATGCCAGCCATCAGGGATCCCAAACTCATGTTAACTCGGCTCTCCACATCACCGCTCCTATAGGATCGCGGCAAGTATTCGCTTATCACTTTAATGGCTTGCAGAGCTAGTGCGTCGGTTATAGGGTTGGCGTTAACCGCCATTATCGCTTCTAGCGCATGGCTTAATGCGTCTAAACCTGTTGAGGCTGTTATTTTTTGGGGCATGCTGAAAGTCAGCTTCGGATCAACTATCGCCACGTCGCTAATTAAGTACGGGCTTATTATCGCTGACTTTGCCTCCTCATCCTCTAACGTTATCACAGCAACCCTAGTGACTTCAGAACCGGTTCCAGCGGTTGTTGGCATAAGGATTTTTGGCAGCCCAGGCTTCTTAACGAGATCTACACCAATGTAGCTTCTCACTGAACCTGGGTTCGTTATGGCTATTGATGCAACTTTAGCCATATCTAACACGCTGCCCCCTCCAACCCCGACAACTAAATCATATCTGTTTTTTCTAGCAAACTCAGCTACTTTCTCGGCAACCTCTATATTTGGCTCCGCTTTAATATCGCTGAAAATCTCGAAAACCAAGTCCTCCTCTGAAAGAACCTCCTCAATTTCCCTAGTGACACCAACAGTCCTTAAATTATTATCCGTGACGAGTAAAACTTTGCTTCCACTAAGTGCTTTAACTTCAACCCCAATCAACCTTGAAGAATTCATTCCAAAAATTATTTTCTTAGGGAGCTGAAAAATGTAGGTTTTTCCAATTAGCGCATTTAAATCCATAGATACCACTTCACTTGACTTAAAGGTAAAATTTTAGATATAAGGGTTTTAATTGCCTTTTCCTATGGCGGGAGAGGTTCTTCCCCGTCTATTTTAATATCTATGATCGTGGTCTCGCCTCTTCTTACAGCCTTTAATCCATCTTCTAAAGCTGACTTAAGTCTATCTGGTCTATCGACGCTTATCCCGCGGCAGCCGAATGCCTCTGCAATATCCGCGAAAGAAGGGTTCTTAAGACTAACAGAGATGAACCTTCCGCCGTAGAAATCTCTTTGGCGATGCATTATAGTGCCTAAAAAACCATCATTAAAAATGCATGCTAATATAGGTGCATTCTCCTGTATGGCTGTTGCAATCTCATGCATGCTCATATAGAAGCCTCCATCACCACATATGGCAACAACACTCCTAGCGTTGTCCCCGAGAGCTAATCTGCATGCTATGGCTGCTGGTATAGCGTATCCCATAGGTCCAAAGCAGCCGGATTGTATCCACGTGTGCGGCTCATAAATCTCTAGAAATGTTGAGACCCACATCTTATTGTTCCCTGCATCTAAAGTGAAGATTGTGTCCCTATCGCATGCCTTTCGTATCTCAGCGCATGCTCTCTGCGGTTTTATTGGGCTTCTCTCCGAGAACACTCCAGAATAACACTTAGATTTCCTCCACTCTTCCTTAACCCTCTCTATATACTTTATCCACTCTTCACGCCTATCCCTTCCAAGATATTTCAATCCTTTAGCTCTTTCCAGCATCTCCGATAAGACCTTCCTTGCGTCGCCTACTATACCTATCTCAGCGCAATAATTCTTGCCGATAATTTCAGGGTCAATATCGACGTGAATTAGCTTCGCAGCCGGGTTTATGTTGCTCCATAGACTAGTGCTTAAGGCGGCGAATCTACATCCTACAGCCAATATCACGTCAGCTTCAGACACAATCCTATTGCTGAACATGGAAGCGTGCACACCAATTCTTCCAACCGAAAGCGGATGATCCTCTGGAAAAGATCCTCTACCATTAAACGTTGTAGCAACCGGGATATTCAAATGCTCCGCTAGAGCTCTAAGCTCCTTATATGCCCGGCTGGAGTAATGCACCCCTCCGCCCGAAATTATAACCGGTCTAAAGGATTCGGTGAGAAGATTAAGTGCAGAGTCTATAGCTAGGGGGTCGCCGCAGGGCTTAAATATGGAGAAAGCGCATGAAGCCTCCCTTGAGACTTTTACCTCATCATACTCTATATGCTCGCATTGAATATCCGACGGTAAATTTAAATGTACCGGGCCAGGTCTGCCAGACACAGCTATTCTAATGGCTCTTTTTAATGTTTCAATCGTTTTTTCCGGTTTAACTAGCATAGTAGACCATTTAGTTATAGGGGAGAAAAGCGATACTTGATCGATCTCTTGAAAGGCTCCTTTACCCAGATGGTTTAAGGACTGCTGTCCAGTGAGAACCAACATAGGTGTGCTATCAGTCCAGGCTGTTGCAACCCCGGTCAACAGGTTTGTTGCACCCGGTCCGCCGGTTCCATTACAAACCCCAATCTTTCCAGTGAATTTTGCATATGCGTCAGCCATGTAGGCTGCTGACTGCTCATGTCTGACGAGCACATGTCTTATAGATGAAGCGAAAAGGCTGTCGTATAGCGGGCAGGTTTGGGAGCCAGGTAAACCAAACATGAGATTGACGCTGGCTCTCTCCAAAAACTTAACTATTATGTCTGAAACTCTCAAGTTTACGTCCACCGTAGCTATTAAGATTTTGAATCCTTATTTAACCTTCTTATCTACAGTAGGAAAAAATAAATTGAACCTAGAGTATCTCTATAATAGGGTTTGAGTAATGAATGTCAGCGAAAAATACAAAAGTTTTCTGGAGATTGAAGCGAAAAAGGCTCCTTTTGAGAAGAGGCGTTTAGAAAACGGAAAAAGTTTCCTAATATCATGGTGGGATAAAACGGATACTGTTATGGTTGAGAAAGGCTCCTCAGATATTATGAACCTAATATACTTCGGCAACGACCCATCAAAAACAGTTGTTATAGATCAAAGGGTCGCAAGGATGATTAGGGATCGACTTCATGATTTAGAGGAAGAGAACCTCCGCCTCTACAGTCAGCTCAGGAGAATGAAAATTGTGTTATGTGGACTTACGGCAGCCGTGCTTATAACCGTATTTTTAGCTCTAATTTAGGAGGAAACAGCATGATGCAATATCTGCGAAACAAAGTTATGGAGTTGGAGAGGGAGATAGCAAACCGATTTGTTGCGAACCGAGAGGCCATCAGGGCGCTTGTGTTAAATCAGCTGCACCCGCGTTCAGCATCCCTTATACGGGCGCCAAGAGGCGTTGGGAAATCGACGCTTATGCTCTTATTGCTTAAAGGCATCACGGGCGACGACTTCGTTGTTGTTTCAGGAGCCTCTGAGGTAAAGAGAGGGGAGGTGGTCGGTAGGCTTCATATACCGTCGCTTGAGAAAGAGGGGGTTGAGCGGGTTCTATGGGCTGCTTTCGTTAAGAGCCGGGGAAAAGGCATCGATGAATTAAACCGCCTAAACCCCTATACAACGGCTAACATACATCACTTGATGCAGTTCGGCGAGGTTTGGGCTTATGGGCAGAAATCTAAGGTTGACGATTATATTTTAATTGCGAATGAGAACCCTTCAGATGCAACATCATTTATTCATCCACCCCCATTCTACGATAGATTCGACATATGTGTTTTTCTTAGAACACTAACGCTTAGCGAAAAATTCCAGCTTCAGGAAATGCTGGAAAAATATGACTGGAACCTTGTCGAATCTATGCCGCAAATACTGTCTTTCGATGAGCTCCAAGAGATTCGAATGGAGGTTGCAGCTACAGAGTTAGATGCGGAGTTAACTGGATACATTAATTTGATAGTTAGAGATTTTCAGTCGTGTGTGCGCGACAAAGAGAGCTCTGAGATTAAGCCGCCAACACTCTGTGAAGGCTGCCACTTTATACGCGAAGTATGTGGGATGATAAAGGAGCCAGTGAGTGAACGGGCTACAGTCGCCCTCATTAACCTTGCGAAGGCATTTAAATGGTTTTATGGAAAATGCGATATTGACGATTTATTCCAGATGGCTTTATGGGTTTTTCCGCATAGACTAAGCTTAATTCGCACAAGGAATATTCTGGTTGATTTACAGAATCTGCTTGAAAGAGAAAGGGCAAAGATGGAGAATAGGCGGATAAGAAGACAGTGGGCTTTACTTAACGAAATTATGAAGGGGTTTGACCCGTCGATATATAGGTTGGCGAGAGAAGCTGCAGTTGAAGATGTTGTCTTCGCTGAAGAGCTGATGAAGATTGAAGATAAGTGGATCAATGAGGGGTTACTTAAGCAGGGCGAAGACATAGCTACGCAGATGGGTTGGCGCGTACGTTATGGCAGCTACAACTATGGTCAATGGAGGCTAAAATAGTGGAGGATAACGCCGATTTCATTAAATGCATAGTTGACGCTTTTAATCAAGCATGGGTGGATCTTTACTGCCCACTAGCCAGACTTATCGTCGACGAAAAAATGTCTGAAAGCTCTAGAACATTAATAGCCTTTAATGGCAGGATTCATGTAAACCCGAGAATAATCCCTGAAGGCTGCGATCCATATAAGTATTTGCTGTGGTTTTTCCGTCATGAGTTAGCACATGTTCACTACTGTCCATATGATGCTAGAACAGCATATAGCCTAGAGAAGGCTGCTTACAATGTTACTGGAGACTGGGACTTCGCCTACTTAATTACGCATCTTTTCGCTGACCTTCAAATCAATGTAAATTATCTCCCTAGAAGATTCGACGAGATTCCATATTTCATGAAGATAATAAAGAAAGCTTCATCCTTGCTCGAATTCCTGCTTCAGGAGGTTTATCTTCAAATAAACCCGATCCGTAAACCATCCAATAAGACTCTTGAAAACATCTCTAAGGAGCTTTTAGCAATAACATTGCTTGATAAGCCATGGCACACTAAGGTTCAAATGATGGCGATAGCGCTCTCCAAACTAAGAAATATTTTTCCAAGCCTGCTCTCCAAGAAAAGGATGGAGAAAAGCCTGCAAGATAATGTGATCCTGGTCAGGGATGATCTTCTACCAGGCTCACTGAGAAGCTTTGAGGAAATCTTCGGCGAAATAGAGAGGCTCACCGACGCAGAGAAGTTTTTTAAGCAGTGGATTGAACCCCGTTTACCACCAGAAGAAAAAGAAAAAGTTAGAAGAATGGTTGAAAAAGAGTGGGGGGTTCATAAAAGGGGATCTGTAAAAATTGGAGAGAGCCACGAAAAATATAGAGGAGAAAAACGTGAAAGAACGGATATGGTAAAATTCCCTGAAAAGCCAGGTCACGGTTTCGCTTATGAGGAACCGCATCTCCCAAGCTCCCTCTCAAAACCCTACGAGAAAATAAGCTCAAAAATTTTTAATGATGCGTTTTGGAAAAGGTTCTGGTATAGGTCTAGGGCTGAGAACATAATTATGCATTACTTATCTGAGAGCAAGATTAGAAAACCGGTCTGGGCGGTTGTAAAGTATCCTGACGACTGGTATATTGAGGACGATATTGAAGATTTAGACTTAGATATAAGTCTCGATGAGGGACCACTAATGCCTGAGATCACAACGTTGAAGTGGATTGAGGAACCCACTTTCCATGGGCAATCCTTGATAACAGGCTATGTCCCATCGGAGATAACTATTCTGGACGCAAGTCTCAGCATGTCAAAGATACATGATGAGGCAGCCATAGCAGCGTTCATCGCTTACCTGACAGCACATAAGGCTGGTGGGCAAACCTCTGCGATAACGTTTTCAACGAAATATGTTTCCGCACCATGGGATTCTCCAAGCGAATTAAAGGAGCTGGTGCTCTCGATGGCTTTTGATGAATACACTATTTTTCCAATTTATGAGGTTAAGAGACTATTATCGGGAAATATGGGCAGCTGCTTTGTAGTGATAATTACTGACTGCGGATGGCAGAATATTGAGGAGGCCTTACCGGTCATCAAAGATATATCGGATCTCGGACATAAAGTAGTTATATTTTTACTTCCCGGCGGCGAGTATCCTGATAAAATCAATCTATTGAAAAGATGCCCGAATGTGAAAATCTATAGTATTAAGAAGCCGGAAGACGAGCTTAGAAATCTCGTTCTCTTAGAATCTGTTAAAACCTATAAGACTTTCCTATCTTGACAGAATTCTGGGATACTGGTGTAAGATCCATGAGGTCAATTAAAGATCTAGGTGAAAGAGAGATAATAAAAATTATTGTGGGAAAACTTGGCTCAATGCATGATATGCCTATTCCCTTTGGGGACGATGTGGCAGCGATCAGGCTTGATAGCGGAAAGCTGATCATTATGAAAGCTGATATGCTTGTTGGCAAAACCGATGTTCCGCCAAGCATGAGTTTTAGACAGGCGGCGAGAAAAGCCATAGTTATGTGCGTCAGCGACTTTGCAGCTAAAGGCGTTAAACCTCTAGCAGCCCTTATCTCGATAGGTTTACCATCCAACTTAACGGAAAGAGATGTGGAGGAAATAGGTCTAGGACTCAATGATGGAGCGACAGAATACGGCATCAATATTATAGGTGGAGATACAAATGAAGCATCAGACCTAATAATAGATTGCATGATGATAGGATTGTGCGAAGAAAAGAGAGTTGTCAGGCGGAGTGGAGCTAAACCAGGTGACATACTTGCAGTTACGGGATACTTTGGGAAAACATCAGCTGGACTTAGAATACTGCTTGAGGGATTAAGCCCACCAGACTACATAAAGAAGCCTTTAATTGAATCAGTTTTATTCCCAAAAGCCCGTCTTAAAGAAGGCTTAGCCTTAGCGGGTTTAGGTGGGTTGACTTCATCAATAGATTCAAGCGACGGTTTAGCGTGGAGCCTTTACGAGCTTTCAGAGACGGGCAAAGTCGGCTTCCTTATTAAGAAGATCCCGATAGCGCCCGAAGCCAAATTGTTCGCTGAGAAGTACGGGCTCGATCCGGTTAGTTTAAGCCTTTACGGCGGGGAGGAGTACGAGCTCGTCGTCACAGTTAAGCCTAACATGTTTGAGAAGGCGAGAGAGGTTCTTGAAAATATAGGGGCGCAGCTGATAGAGGTGGGCGAGGTCATAAGTGAGAAAAAGGTATACATGGAGATAGATGGAAAAAGGGTTATTGTAGAGAGGAAAGGTTGGGAACATTTCAAGTCGACATAATTATGACGCCCGTAACCTTTATTTAAGCCAAAACAAATATATTCTATTTAGGAGGCAGGCAGACCCGTAAATGTCGATTTCGTCAGTAAACTGTTTCAAAGAAAGCTGCTTCATCAGCGCTCTACCCTCTGGAGGTAGAGCCTATGCGGAGAGAACAAATACTCTTCATGGTTACGCTGAGTACTCTGAGTTCCTTAGGGGCGGGTCTGCTTGGCTCAATATACACGATATTTGTTCTTGATCGATTTCCCGCATCAACCTTAGATTTAGGCATTCTTCTAACAGTTTTCGGTTTGTCGTCCGCTATTTTTAAGATGGTTTCTGGCAAGATGATTGACATGTATGGGAAGAAAATAATTTTCTTGGCGGGCGTCACGCTAGGTGCCCTATGCTCACTAGCATATATTTTTGCCTATGACATTATGCACTTATATTTAATAGAGTTTTTCTTAGGGCTATCCTATGCCCTGCAAGATCCAGCGCGGCTAACGCTAATCGTTGAGGTGGGTGGTAAAAAGAGGAAAGGACTAATTATAGGATTGTCCGAGTCTGCGTATGATATCGCGTGGTCAATCTCAGCTTTTATTGCTGCAATAGTAGTTAGTATGGCTGGTTTTGAACCAGTATTCATTATGTGCTCTGGCTGCCAAATAATGGCTGGAATAATGGTATTAAGGTTGAGGGGGAATATTTGAGGCAGAGCGAGGATCTTGTATACTGGTTGGGTGATGCACTCTACCTGAATATTACTAATCGTTGCTCTAATAACTGCTACTTCTGCTTTAAACATTATTGGAGCGGTATAGCGGGCTTCAAACTTAAGCTCAGCAGCGAACCCAGCGTTAAACAGATAATTGAGAATTTAGAGAAGCATATTTCAAGGAGGAAATGGAAAGAGGCTGTTTTTTGCGGCTTCGGTGAGCCAACAGCTAGGCTTGATTGCCTATTAGATGTTGCAAAATGGATCAGTGAACACTTTCCTTCCCTAAGGATTAGGCTAGATACAAATGGACATGCCTTCCTGCTCAACCCCGGAAGAAACGTTATAATGGAGCTCAAAGATTCAGGCGTTAAAGCTGTGAGCGTCAGCATAAATGGTCATGATGAGGAAACATATAATAGGGTTTGCAGACCATTTTTTCCGGACGCATATAGAAGCGCTATTGAGTTCGTTAAAAGCGCTAGAGAAGCCTCCCTCGACGTAGAGATTACTGCAGTAAGTATTCCAGAGATCGATATAGATAAGATTCGGGATTTAGCTTCAATGTTAAAGGTTAAGTTTAGGGCAAGAGAGTATATACCCTGCTTTTACTGATAATTCTCATTCAATGATCTCAAATATTTGTGGAAGTCTCTCTATCTCATACCTTGCATAGGCTTCCGGGGATTCTGGCTTCTCAACGCAGTGATCTCCCCTTCTAAGTCTGACACTTATTAATCCAGCTCTATTTGCGTTTCTTATAGCCTTATTTGGTCTGCTGCTCACATAAATGGCTTCATGGGGCTCGACATTTAATTCTCTTAGACACTTTTTGAAAACTTCAACAGTAAACTCTAAAGTCCCGCATTCCTCAGATATTACAACTGAGTGAAATAGGTGATGAACCCCGAGCTGTATAAGCTTCTGCCATTCTTTAACAGCTAATCCATCGGCGGCAACGCCTAACTTATACTTGCGGTCGCGCAGCTCAATCAATGTTGGAACAGTGTCGGGAAAAGGCTTGAGATACGCTTGGCTAGTCTCCCGATATGCGACAACACCCGCAGCTATAACCCTCGGATTCCATTTTAACCCTAAACGCTCAAGAAGCTTATCGAAGTGTTTGCCGTAGTGGGGACCATACTCGCTGACTATCTCTTCAAGTCTCTTATACCCCGTTTCAACGTCTATTGGGAGACCTGCTTCAATCATAGCTCTTATTGCATTAAGCCTAGCCATCCTCATCTGTAGGGAGGAGTCATAGAGCGTATCCTCAATATCAAAAATCACAGCTTTTATTTTCACCTCACTTCACCACTTTTACAAGCTTTTCTGGCTTATCCGGGTTTAAACCCCTAAAGATGGATACGTAATATGTGAATAACTGTAGTGGAACAATAAATATTATTGGGGAAAAAATTTTAGGCAAACCATGTGGAACAAAGAGAATTTCATCAAAAAATTTAAGGTACTGATCGGAATCTTCAGATTTTTCCAAGACGGAAATTACTTGCGCGCCGAGATTCCTAAAGCTTCTCGATAACTCAACATAATCGTTAACCTCGTCCATAGGGGAGATCAATATCATTAACGTTCTTTCATCAACAAGCCTTATTGGACCGTGAAGAAATTCCCGTGCCGCGAATCCTTCGGCGAAAACCATACATGTCTCCTTAAGCTTCAAAGCGGCTTCTAGGGCAGTAGCATAATTCGGCCCGCTACCTAAAACGAACATTAAATTCTTATCTTTATATTTTACAGCCGCCTCACATATGCTTTCCCTATAAGATTTAAGTACCTCTTCAACTAGGAGTGGAAGTGAAGTAAGTTTTTCTCTTAAAACACCAATGTTATTTTCACTCCCTTTCCATGTAGCCAGTTCAATAGTGAGCATGAAAATAGCTATAAGCTGCGTCACGTATGTTTTTGTAGCTGGGACAGCTAGCTCTTTCCCCGACCTTGGAACTATCACATAATCTGCTAAACTTGCAAGCGTGCTTCCAGGAGTATTCGTTACCGCAAGAACATTCATTTTCCTCTTAATCGCGTATTTAACCGCGTCAATGATATCGGAGCTCTCACCCGACTGGGATATAGCCACTACTAAAGATTTTCTTGAAATGCTTGAAGGAGCCCAGCGCTGGAACTCTGAGGCTGGTATAGTGCTGGTTGCCAGACCGGTGAGGCTTGAAAGAGCGTATTGAGCTACTAGCCCGGCATGATAGCTGGTTCCACTCCCAGTTATGTAAACCATGTCGTAAGTTTTAGATGCGATCTCGCGTGCAATTCTCTCTATGTTTTCCTTCTCTTCTCTTATTGTTCTCCTAATTACCTCTGGCTCTTCCAGAACCTCTTTTAACATATAGTGATCTAGGTATTCGGTGAAAGCCAGCTTAAAGACCCTCCATGGAGGCGGATTTACCTCTGCTCATAATATATTAGTCCCTCTCGTTCAAGCTTCTTCTGGAGGTTCTCTACAGCCCTATATACGTCTTCCTCCCTTTTAGCGCCAGTGCAAACAAGTTTTCCGCTCGCAAAAAGAAGTATGACGACCTTAGGGTCATCCATTCTATAAATCAAGCCTGGGAATTGCTCAGGCTCATACATTGTTTTACCTAAAACGTAGGCTGATTTTTCTAGGTCGATTACACCGTTCAAATTTGCCGAGGCAACAATATTTTGGATTTTTAATTCCGGCTTACCAACTATTACTATTCCGCTTCTCTTGAGCTCCTTAATAACTCTCATAACTGCCCTACGAGCTTCCTTCTCAGATTTTGCACCCGTACAAACCATCTTACCAGAGTTGAAAATCAATGTGGCGGTTTTCGGCCTCTTTAACCTAAAAACTAGCCCGGGAAACTGCTCGGGGCGATATTCCACCCCGGGATAACCTTTAACAACGGCATTTAAATCTATCCTCTGATTCAATGTTGCAGACGCAACTACGTTCTCTATCCTAACTTTAACCTGTGTTTGCTGAGACATTAAGCATCCCCCAAACAAATATATCGTAGGTAATTTGAACTTTTTAATGTCATGAGATATATTTATACTTTCATTAGCTTTTATACCTGTTTATTTTTGGAATTGTCACCGCCTCTATTACTTATCTTCTCCTTTATCAAGTCCCAGTTCTCAGATACTAAAAGCACTATGATTAAAGCGGCTATAATTATTATTCCCCCCTCATTGCCTAAATAAATTTTAATGTAGCCCAGGTAAGGTATTATAAATATGACTTTACCGTATATGTCGTTCTCCCACACTATCCATGAATCCGCGTATAGGTTATTGTCCCCCTTAGTTTTAAAAAACCACTTTCCCCTACTTTCATCATACTCCTTATATATGGCCCGATGAACTATGGGGATAGAGCCGCCCCTCGGATCTTTAAAAACAATTATATCTCCGTTCTTAGGGTCCGCATAGATATCTTCGCCCCTCAGCCCGCCCTGAATAATCAATAGGTCTCCTCTGCTAATTGTTGGCCACATACTCCAGGATTCTGGCGTTGATAACGGGTACTCCGTTTTCAACATTATTATAAGAGCTTTGTGAAAAATAAATACGCTCATAAATAATATGGTAAATATAAGTAGGGTTCTAAGCAGCCTATTATTCCAAATAGACTTTGCTTTACGCAATAGGTAGCTCAATTCGGCTTAAGCCTCTTCCTCTGATCTGTAATTGGTATCCATTATAATCCTCTGAAGATAAAAATGTATCTATAACGCTTTTCTTGCAAAGACTATGTAACCTGTATGCCCAGTCATCAATGTTTCAGGTCTAGTCTTTCCCTTCTCGACCCTTATCCTCCTTACGAGACACTCTATGGTCTCTATATTGGCGAAGTTATTCATTTTCAGCTCCTCAACAGTTCTTATCACCTGATCTATTGTTGGGCTAAACGAAATGAATGAACCGCTGCCTTTCAGCGCTCTGTAGGCGTGCGGAACAACAAGCCAAGGTGTCGCCATATCTAAGACAACTGAGTCAACATTGCTCTCATCTATCCCCAACGTTATATCCTTGTTCTTTAATTCAACATATTCTAATACGCCGGCTCTCTCCAAGTTTCTCCGTGCAATCTCAATAAACTCGCTTCTAACCTCATAGCTATATACTCGCCCAATAGGTTTTACGTAGCTTGCTAATGCTGTCGTTAGGGCTCCAGTTCCAGTTCCAGCCTCAACAACTCGGCTTCCGGGCTGTATATTGCCAAACAAAATTATGAGCGCTATATCTTTAGGATATATTATCTGCGTACTCCTAAAGCTCTTAAATATATGGTCTTTTATGCTCGGCTTAAACGCAATAAAATCAGCTCCGAGACTGCTCTTCACATGCACACCAAACTCTTTGCCTATAATATCGTCAATCTTCACAAAACCCTTATGCGTGTGGAAAACCTTCCCGCTCTCCACTTTCACCATGTACGTCCTTTTATCATCCAAATACAGTAAAACGTAGTCGCCCTCTCTAATCCAATCGCCCAAGAGACCACACCCAAATAGAATAACTTTAGACACAAAAATATTTTTGTGGTAGAGGAGACGAGAATACAATGCTTCAGAGGAAATAACGGGCAATTTAGCAAAGAAAAATATTTATCACCCACAAAGATCTAACTAGCTAGAGTGAATGAACCCATTTTAAGTTATCAAAGCCCCGGTGGCTTAGCGGTTAGAGCAGCGGCCTCGTAAGGTCTCTGAGGGAGCCGCGGGTCGCGGGTTCAAATCCCGCCCGGGGCTCCAAAAATTCTCTGCTTTTCGAAAACGGGGATTAAAAATGGCTCTGTAATCTTTATGGTTAAAGATTACGGTTTTAACCTCGATCCAAAAGCAGAGAATTTTGGATCCCGTTTTTCCAGGGAACGCTCCTATATCTCAGTTATGGAGGCGACTACAGCCTGCCCGAAAGACAGTCCGCCATCTCCGGGGGGAATAGATTCATGTGTGAAGAAGTTCAACCCATGCTGCTCAACAATTCTACGCATCTCCTCAGCAATTATTTGATTGCATGCAACCCCGCCAGTGAAACCGATGTTCCTTACATTGTTCTCCTCAGCCAGGTTTATCGCTAGCTCCGCTAAACCCCTAGCTAAATAAACGTGAATGGAGTAGGCTAAATCTCTCCTAGGATACTTATGTTTCCCCTCGAACAATAATATCATCGCATCCGTCGTGCTTAGAATCCGACCACTAATCTTTGGCTCAATTTTCAGGATGTCTGTTCCATGCAGAGCGGCCGACTCCAATTTCATTGCAGGTTCTCCTTCATATGTTCTCTCGTAGCATACCCCTAAAACCACCGAGGCCGCGTCTAAAACTCTCCCGCAGCTCGTTGTTCTAATTTTAACCTCACCTCTCCGAAGTTGCGAGAGTATTAATTGCGCTTCTCTCACCCCGTAGGGTAGATGTATACTGTTCTCCATCAGCCATCCTTCAATATCGACATGCCTGTAAAGTATCCCGGCCGCCATCCTCAGTGGGTATCTAGTTGCCAAGTCGCCGCCGATGAATGGCTGCTCCTCTAGGTGGCCTAATCGCTTGAACTCCGGCGGGTTTAGTGAGCCAAATATTACCTCTCCACCCCATGCGCCTCCATCCTCACCATAGCCGTAGCCGTCGCAGCACACGGCTATTATATCGCTTAAGCCGTGCTCAGCCATTAGAGCAGCTGCGTGAGCGTAATGATGTTGGATCTGAAGCATCTGCCAACCGTGCGTCTCAGAGAGTCTCTTAGCTAAAATGGTTGTGGCAAACTTTGGGTGTAGGTCGCATGAAACTACTTCTACACTGCTATTTGTTAAACGCATTAGCCTCTTAGACGTGGACTCAAGAAACTCCAGCGTCTCAAAGTTCTCGACATCGCCTACGTGCTGCGATATGAAGGCTTTATCGCCTACGATCAGGCATGCGGTATTATTTTTCTCTCCACCAAGTCCAAGCGCGCAGCGCCTAGCCCTAAACCTCAGCTTAATGGGTTCGGGCGCATACCCCCTCGACCGTCTTATAAAGACTGTTTTGTCGCTGTGTAGGCGCAGGACTGAGTCATCGCATCTATGGGCTATCCGCCTATTATGCAGCAGAAAATAGTCCACTAATCCACGCAATTTAACAAAGGCTTCTTCTTCATCTTTAATTATTGGCTGGTTTGGGGGATTAGCGCTCGTCATAACGAAGGCTGGGTCTGAGACTTTGTCGAAGAGCATGTAATGTAGCCCAGTATAAGGTAGCATAACCCCTATGTTATGTAGGCCGGGTGAAATTAGCTCGGATAAATAATAGTTTTCACTCTTTTCCAAAAGAACTATTGGACGCGCATAGGATGTTAAGGCCTCCTCTTCCTTAGCGCTGACCTCAGCAAAAGTCTTCACAGCCTCCAGGCTTCTAGCCATTATCGCGAAGGGCTTCTGCCTCCTATGTTTTGCCGCCCTAAGCCTTTTAAGCGGCTCATCAAGGAGCGTTGAAGCGGCGAGATGGAAGCCCCCGTAACCCTTCACCGCGACAATATATCCCTCTGAAACAAGTTTCCCTGCTTCTCTAATAGGATCGTTACACTTAACCCTTGCCCCATTAGCATCCGCTAAATATGCTCTCGGACCGCATCTGGGGCAAGCAATGGTCTGCGCATGGAACCTTCTATTAGCCGGATCCATGTACTCTGACCTACAGAAGATGCACATTTGGAAGTCTCGCATTGTTGTGTTCTCTCTATCATATGGGACGTTCTCTATTATTGTGTATCTCGGCCCGCAGTTCACGCACGTTATAAAAAAGTAATCGTATCTTGGATTAGATGGGTTACGCATCTCCATAAGGCATTCATCGCAGATAGCCACATCTGGCGGTATAATTGAGCCGGATAACTCGGCTTCGCTGGAGCTCCCATATATTTTAAAGTCCTCATATTTTTCTTCAGGGTTCTCGATCGGCGTAGTTATAACTTCGTGAATTCTAGCTATTGGAGGCTTCCTCTCAACAAGATCTCTTAAAAAACTCTTTATATCCTCGTCTCCACCTTCAACAATTATCTCTACGCATGAGTCCCCTCTATTCCTAACATAGCCTTTTAAATGGTTTTTGACAGCGATCCTATACACGAATGGGCGGAATCCTACCCCTTGAACTATTCCCGAAACAATAATCCTTAAACGCATAACTTGAGATTCTACCCTTCTCACCTAGAACCCTTAAGTCTTTTCCAGAAGTTTTATGGGCTTCACCCTCAGCTCATCGAAGCCTAACTCATCTGGCCGCATACCCATTGCTAACCCTAAAAGCTGAGTGTAGTGCAGCACTGGAATACTATATTTTTCACCAAACATCTTCTCGGCGCGCAATTGATTTGCATCATACATTATATGGCAGGCTGGGCAGACGGTTATTAACGCGTCAGCGCCAGCCTCCTTAACATGGAGAAGCTTCTCCCTAACTAGTGATAGCGATATTTTATCGTCTATGGCGGCTATGGTTGAGCCGCAGCATTCGGTCTCGCCCATGTACTCAACAATCTTCGCCCCAGTTACGCTGATAAGCATTTTCAAGGCTTTTGGGTTTTCAGGATCCTCAAACCCAATATATTTCCTCGGTCTAGATAGGTGGCATCCACTGTGCTCCGCAACTCTTAGGCCCCTAAGCGGCTTAACTATGCTCCTCTTAATCTTGTCAAGCCCAATATCCTCGATTAGGGCTTGAGAGATATGTTTAACCTCTACATTCCCCTTAAACTCTAATCCGCCCTCAGCCAGATGCCTATTAACCTCATCCCTAAGCGCCCTACTCTCCCTAAGCTCCTTGCTAGCCTTCTTGAGTGTGCTGGCGCATCCCGGGCAAAGAGTTAAAATATTCAAGCCCGTCTGCTCAGCTAAGGCAAGGTTTCTTGCAGAGAGAATAAGCGTTAATTCGTGGCTTAAGGGTTCAAGTGGGAGACCGCAACAATTGAACTCCGGCATCTCAATTAATTCCACATCTAGCTTATTTAAGACCCTTCTTGCAGAGACCTCATAGGATGAGACCCTATACGGGATAGCGCAGCCCAGATAAATAAGGTATCTCTGGCTCATACCCATACCTCAGCCTCCCCACTTTTCTGGCATGCCTCTTTAAGGAACCTCTCGATGCCTGTATTCTGCAGGGACTTTTTTAAGCTCTCAACGTTAACCTTCGGCAAGGGTGGTAAGCCGAGGGTCTCTCGTCTCTTTATCCTAGATTCAGGTATCTCATATATGTAGCCTGTTTTAACCAGATTACCTAAAAGAACCCTAAACACCTCGGGGACGCGCCCCTCCATAGCAGCCATGTTTTTTAATGCCCTTATCACGCTCGCAACCTCAACCCCCTGAGGGCAACGGTCTGTACACGTGAAGCATGAAGCACATAGCCAAAGAAAATCGCTATTTAAAACTTTTTCTTTCAAGCCCAACTGCACCATGCGTATAATATATCGAGGCCTATACTTTTCACTGAACCTTGAAACCGGGCAATCTGAGGTGCATGTTCCACATTGGAAGCATTGAAGAATGTTTTTTCCACCGGGTATCTTGGCAACCTCATACCTAAATTTTGGGTCTATTTTGGAGGGTTTTACCCCCTCAT
>JAWBZG010000001.1:0-69549 GCA_038866525.1 Bathyarchaeia archaeon | reverse complement strand
TAATTTGGCTTCTCCATGCTCATACATACCACTTATCCATAAAAATTTCTGTTGAATTTAATATCTTCCTGAATTTCTCTTGATTTTCGCTCCACGAAGATTCTTCACCGTAAAAGATAACTTTAATAAGCTTCTGATCAATCATTGATGAGAGAAATAATCCTGTTGCGTTATGCGATACATTATTTATGGTGTAAGCGTTTCTTATCCTTATGAAAAAACAATATACTTTATATCCGCGAACGCTAGCCCAATTTTCGATAAAATTAGAGAGATCGGGGTCTACGCTAATGACATCATATGTGGCATTACTATTTTGCCGCGATACCCAACTATATACTTCTCTTGCGTCAAATTCGGGCACTGAAGAGACTTGAGTTAGGTTATTGTTCTCCATAAAACTCCTAGTCGCTTCTTCACTATAAAACTCAAAGTGTAGTATTGTTTTATAATCGTCGCTGAATAAATTAACTATATAAACTGTTCCGTTCCTATCTATGCTTCCCTTTTCCGCATGCCATGACTTCGGAAAATTCAGCTTGAGAAATTTTTCCCTTAAACATAGCCAGTTTGCATCCACTAGATTACTCATTAAGGTGAGTTGCATAATTATGGAGCCAACCATTACAAATGCTAAAACCGTGAGAACGAATATTGCTAAGGGGAGACGCATCCCAAACAGTCTACTTCTCATCCAGTTAGCGCTCCAATCTAACCGATATTTCTACTTCTACACTTAGTCTAAAAAAGGTATTAAAGTCTTGCTGCCGTTAAACTCGAATCCAACTTTTCGGTAAATTTAAACGAGAGCTTAACGATTTTCTCAGCTAACGCCGCAGCATCTTCTCCGAAAATAACAATCATTGGTTCTTTGCCTAGATCACCTCTGTGATATATTACGTCTGGAATCCCGTTAATCCTCATGATCGCTTGCTTAACGCCCCAAGGTATGGTCATACCATTAATCCTTTTAATCTCTTCAGGCTCCTCTTCTCTATTGTAGTATGATATTCGAAAGTTCTCTTCTTTAAGTAGGGCTAGAAGGTCTTCTGAAAAGCGTATATTTATTGCAGCTCTTTTGCTCGGATCATATTTCATTATTTCAAGAAGATATCGAGCTAGGTGGCTTGAAGCGCCGAACTCTGGACATGATGAAGCCCTGACATTATCAAAGACTCTCATTAATCTTCCGGGAATAGCTGCTATATCCTTGATGCTCTCGGCATAAGGCAACGCCATTGCGACATTTATTCCAACCTCTGGCACTAAACTAGCGACATGGGGTGAAGATTCAAGAATTCTTTTGGCTTCACTCACGCTTTTTAGGACGCTGTATCTGGCAGCTTCACGGTAAAGAACTGCTAGTGGATTGACGGGTCCAGCACCCTTGCCAACTTCCAGACCGAATTTTATCGCGTAAGTAATGAAGTCTTTTGCATGTTTAACCGCAGAGGGTATATCTTCCCCTTTGGCAATGAAAGCTGTTATAGCGGCTGAGAAGCTGCAGCCGGTTCCATGTGTTGTCTTCGCATATGCTCTTGGCACCCTAAAAATCATGCTCTCACCTTTATAGTAAAGTACATCGATCGCTTCTTCAGGCGTATTTAAGTGCCCACCCTTAACAATGACAGCCCTCGGCCCCATAGAGCATATTTCCTCAGCCGCTTTTTTAGCATCCTCAACATCCCTAATCTCCCTGCCTATAAGCTTTTCAGCTTCAAATTTATTGGGCGTTACAACCGTTGCTAATGGTAGAAGAAGCCTTTTTAGGGCGTTCTCAGCTTCCGGCTTTAATAATGGAGCCCCGTATTTAGCGACCATGACTGGGTCAACAACCAGTGGAAAACCATGCCTTGACACTTCCTCGGAGACAGCTCTGATAATTTCCTCTGTATATAGCATGCCTGTTTTTCCGGCATCTATTCCCATGTCTTCAGCTACTTGCCTAATTTGCTCCTTAACAATCTCTGGCTTAACACATTCTATCGCTGTCACAGAATAGGTGTTTTGGGCTGTTATACATGTTATCGCTGTTGTACCATGAACCCCTAGGGCTGCAAAGGTTTTAAGATCCGCTTGTATTCCAGCGCCACCACCTGAGTCGCTGCCGGCAATAGTCATCGCGACGGGAATTTTCTTAGAGCCTTTAACCATAATGTTCAAGCCTCACCTTGCTTAAAATACCAAAATCTCCACAACTAAGTGTTATTAGCTTACAAGCATTGGGACTTCAATGCTTCCTTCATCACTTTTATCGCGCAGAATTCGGAGCACATTGAGCAAGTCTCAGGCCTCTTAAGCCTAGCTCTCCCACGAATCTTTATCGCCTTCTCCGGGTCTATAGCGTTCTCTATTTGACGCTTCCAATCCAAGTTCGCCCTAGCCTTAGCCATCTCCAGATCTTTTAATGCAGCCTTCTCCCCAAGCCTAACGATATCTGCAGCGTGAGCTGCTATCCTGGCAGCTATAACCCCTTCCTTAACATCTTCTAGCGAGGGCAGGCCAAGATGCTCGGCTGGAGTAACATAGCATAGGAAGTCCGCACCAGCAAGTCCAGCTAACGCTCCTCCTATAGCGCTCACAATATGATCGTATCCTGGAGCGATCTCCGTTACAACCGGACCGAGAACATAGAACGGTGCTTCCCCACAGATGGATTTTGCAAGCTTAACATTTGCCTCAATATGGTTCAATGGTAGGTGACCTGGACCTTCAACCATCGCTTGGACGTTGGCTTCCCTAGCTCTCTTAACCAGTTCGCCTATTGTCAGCAGTTCTTGGATCTGATAGTAGTCTGTGGAGTCAAATATGCATCCAGGTCTAAGTCCATCTCCCAGACTTAATGTGAAATCATATTTTGCGGCGATTTCAAGTAGGTAATCGTAACCTTTATAGAGCGGGTTTTCCTCATCGTTATGAAGCATCCAGGCTGCTAGAAATGTTCCGCCTCTACTCACAATGCCCATTAGGCGTGGATGTTTTGCGATCTTTTTAACAGTCTCCCTTGTCACTCCGCAGTGAACCGTCATGAAGTCTACTCCGTCCTTGGCGTGCTTCTCTATCGTGTTAAATATGTCATCTTCAGTCATATGCGCTATTGACCCCTTCTTTTTGGCGGCTTCTATAGCGGCTTGATAGATCGGTACTGTTCCAACTGGAACATTGACGGCTTTAATTATTGCTCTTCGAGTCTCATCTAGGTCTCCTCCGGTGCTTAGATCCATTATTGTGTCAGCGCCGTACTTTATGGCGATCTTAGCTTTCTCTATCTCTAAGCTCAGGTCGCATATATCGGGGCTAGTTCCAATATTAGCATTAACTTTAATTCTAAGCCCTTTCCCTATACCCAATGGGCGGAGATTCTCACGTTGAATATTGCGGGCTATTATAACCGTTCCCTCAGCGACTCTCCTACGTATTTTCTCCGGAGGTTCTCCTTCATCTGCCGCTACTATACGCATTTCCTCCGTTTCTCGCCCCTCTTTTGCAGCCCTCATTTGACCGGACATAGAATATCTCCTTAAAGAATTATAGGGGACCCATCTAAAATATTTTGTGTCACAAGCCAAAGGCTATCTTTAGCATAAAGTTCTTATTTATGGTCAACCTATAATTGTAAAACTACGGGTTGAAGGGGCTTGCACGTAAAAATAGTTAAGAGTGAGGATAGGAGTTCCCTTACGCTGGAGAGAATCCTATATACTAAACGTTATTCATTAGTTCTTGACAGGAGCAGGTGCGTTGGCTGTGAGCTCTGCGAATCCGCCTGCCCTAAAGAGGCAATAAAAATTGTTAAACCATCGGATTTTAAGGAAGACGAGGAGGCGCCGGAAAGAATAACTGTAACTGTTCTCGAAGAAAAATGTAATTTCTGTGGCGTATGTAGTGAGATATGCATATTTGGAGCGTTTAAACAGAGCGTTAACGATGAGGAATGGATTCCCGTTTTAAGGAGTGAGAGCTTTCCAAAAATATTGCATGAGGTTAAAGTTGATAGGGAGAAATGTCCGCCGGGATGCCGCATATGTGAAGAAGAATGCCCACTACATTTAATCAATGTTAAATTTAGCAGCGACGGTAAGGTTTCTGAAGTTAATGTTGACGTTGAACACTGTCCAGGATGCAGGATATGTGAAGTAAAATGCCCTTACAACGCAATATACGCAAGGAAGATTCTCACAGGCTTCATAAAGATTAATGATGAATTATGTCCAGAGGGGTGCCGTGAGTGTATTAACGCTTGCCCAATACCATCTGTTCTTTCACTTACCGATAGTGGAAAAGTTGCCGTCAACGATCTATTTTGCGTTTATTGTGGTGCATGTAGAAACGCTTGCCCTGTTGAGGGCGCCATAGAGGTTAGGAGAATATCTATTCACCATGCGCCGGTTAAATCCGGTGCATGGAATAAAGCCTTAGAAAGGTTAACCTCGACTGAAGACATGGTTAAAGAGTTACGCAGTAAATCAGTATCTAGAACTTATGACTCTGTTAGGAGACTAAAAGTGGGGGGACGTGCTAAAAGATGAGTGCTGAACAATCTAAACCCGGAGATGTAAGGATAGGAGTTTTTGTCTGCCACTGTGGATTAAACATAGCTGGCGTAGTCGATGTTAAAGATGTTGTTGAATACGCGCGCACGCTACCAAATGTTGTCTTCGCCGTAGATAACAGATATACGTGTTCAGATCCGGGTCAAGAGGAGATTAGGAAGGCGATAAAGGAGCACAACCTTAATCGTGTCGTCGTTGCAGCATGCTCGCCAAGAATGCATGAGTTCACATTCCGCAGATGCGTTGCTGAGGCTGGCTTAAACTCCTACCTCTTAGAGATGGCGAATATTAGGGAGCATTGCTCATGGGCTCATCCGAGCCATCCTAAGGAGGCTACTGAGAAAGCTAAGGAATTAATTAAGATGGCTGTTGCAAAAGCAAGGCTCCTACAACCCTTAGAACCTATAAAAGTTCCTGTGACACCAACAGCCCTAGTGATAGGCGGAGGAATAGCTGGCATAAATGCAGCCCTAGACTTAGCTGAGATGGGCTTCAAAGTCTACTTACTTGAGAAGAAAGAGAGTATAGGCGGACATATGGCTCAACTAGACAAGACTTTTCCAACGCTAGACTGCTCCATCTGTATTGAGGGGCCAAAGATGGTTGATGTTGCCCGCCACCCGAATATTGAAATAATTTCTTTCGCTGATCTGGTGAAAGTTGAGGGCTACATAGGCAATTTCAGGGTCGTTATTAGAAAGAACCCGCGATACGTTTTAGAGGACAAATGTACTGGCTGCGGTGAATGTTCAGCGGTATGCCCAATAGAGTATCCGAATGATTGGGACATGAACTTGGGCGTTAGGAAGGCCATATCTGTCCCATTTCCGCAAGCTGTTCCGCTTGTTTACAGGATAAACAGGGACTATTGTATCGAATGCTACAAATGTGTTGATGCTTGTGGCCCACGCCAAGCGATAAATTTTGATCAGAAGCCTGAGGAGATTGAGCTTAAAGTTGGCGCCATAATTGTTGCAACTGGATATGATATTTATCTGCCGGAAGAGGGCAATCTATATGGTTACGGCAAGTACGCTAACGTCATAACTAGCTTAGAATTTGAAAGATTAATATTGGCAGCTGGGCCGACGGGCGGGCATGTCATTAGAACATCTGACGGTAAGAGACCAAAGGTTGTCGCATTTATACAATGCGTTGGCTCAAGGGATGTTAATAAATATCCATACTGCTCAAACTTCTGCTGCATGTATACGCTTAAACATACTATTCAACTTAAGGAGCATTACGGGGACGATGTGGAAGTATACGTGTTCTATATGGATATGCGCAGCCACTTTAAAGGATACGAGGAGTTCTATCAAAGGGCTAGGGAGATGGGTGTAAACTTCATTAGGGGAAGAGTTTCGAGAATAGTGGAGGACCCGAAAACAAAGAACCTTATAATATACGCTGAAGACACATTGCTCGGAGAACCAATAGAGCTAGAGGCGGAGATGGTCGTTCTCGCAACAGCAGCAATACCAAGCAAAGGTTCAGATGAGATCGCACGCCTCTTAAACATATCAAGGGGGGCAGACGGATTCTTCTTAGAAAGCCATCCAAAGCTTAAACCCCTAGACACGCCTGTTGACGGAATATTCTTAGCTGGCGCATGTCAAGGGCCGAAAGATATCCCATATAGTGTTGCTCAGGGATGCGGGGCTGCTGCTAGGGCTGCGACAATATTATCTAAGCCATCGGTCACAATCGATCCAATAGTATCGGTTATTGATCCGGAGAAATGCAGGAATACTAAGGTTAAGTGCGGTATATGCGCGATGAAGTGCCCCTACGGCGCTATAAAAGCTGAGCCGGGGAAGCCGGCCGAGGTTACGCCGGCCATGTGCCATGGGTGCGGGACATGCGTCGCTGAATGCCCGGCGGACGCAATAACGCAGATGCACTTCACAGACGCGCAAATATATGCGCAGATAGACGCTGCCCTAGAGGTCAATCCTGAAGACAAGATCCTTGGAATTTGCTGTAACTGGTGCGCTTACGCTGGCGCGGATCTCGCTGGAACAAGCCGCTTCGAATATCCTCCAAACATTAGGATTGTTAGGGTTATGTGCTCTGGACGCGTTGACAGAGACTTCGTACTCCACGCCTTTAGGAAAGGCGCTGGGATGGTTCTCATAGGCGCTTGCCACCCATACGACTGTCACTATATCGACGGAAACTTAAAGATGAAGGTTAGAATGGATGCTTTAGCCAAAGCCCTAGAAAAACTAGGACTAACGCCTGACAGGTTCAGGGTTGAATACGTGTCTGCGGCTGAGGGAGTAAAGTTTGCTCAAATAATACGGGAGATGGCGGCTAAATTAAAAGAGATTGGCCGCGAGAGGATACTTCAGGAAAATGAGAGGCTACGTCCACACCTTGAGCGTATGCTAAGCAAGAGGAGATAAATATGTAGATGCTTTTGTATCCATTTATCATCACGATCTCTATTATCCACACCTAACGAACCATCATTTATATAACAGGAGAAGGGGTCTTTAACTCTCCATATGCCGCCCATAAGTCTACTTTAACCTCAGTGTTTGATGATGCTTTCCGTTAGCCATCCTTTAACGGATAAAGTTGCGTCTATGTTCTTGAAGGGATCTAAATGGGCTTGGAAGTAGAATTCCGGTGCCGGGTCGCTCACGCCACGCTTATATTTGGCTTCAGAACTTAAACCTTTCAATCCGCATAATTAGGCTGGGGGAAAGGCATCTTTTTCATCCATTAGAATGTAAGGGCTTTTGGCGAAGCAATTTTCGCCAAAAGCTTGGATACTCTTTCCATCCAAAACTGTGGACTTATGGGCTCTTCAGCGGATAACGCCAACTAGAAAGTGAGGTGTCTTCCTAAAAGGTTGGCTTTTCGGAGCTATGGCTCTGTTTCATAGCCAAGTATAGATTCAGTCTTATAAAAGATAAAAAATTAGATTGTTAAGCCTTAGCGAGGTTATAGATTTTTTGGGGACGCGTTTCAGGGCCATCTTCTGTCAAAATATATGTTCTTACCCCTAGACGATAACGGTATTCCTAGAATTATCGTTGCTTCCGGCATTAGATTCATCCTCATGGCAGCCGCGCCCACATGATACATTATCCTGTTATCAACGTTAAGGAGACTGGCGATTTTGACAGCTGAGCCGAGGGCTATGCCTAAGTCTAACGCCTTAAATATGCATGTTGGGCCTAAAAAGACACGACCCATTCTCTTCTCTTTCTCCTCGAACTCCTTGCAGTCTCTGCTGCCGCATGCGCCGCAATTTAAGCCAATAGCATTATTCCCTCTGACGCCTATGAGGAGGACTGCTTCAGAGTTCTCTACACATATGGAATCGCGCTCAAATAGGCTTATACCCATCTCACTCGCCATCTCCCTCATCTTCTCCGCTATCGCATTCTTCTCAGAACCATAAACTATCAACGTTAAAATGTCATCGACCCCCTTGGTCTTTGGAGCGGTTCTAGCGGCAACCTGCATGAGCCTCGCAGCCTCTATGAGCGCCTCCCTCTCTCCTTCTTCGCTCTTAATTATCGGGCTCATTTCCAACAACCACGGAAATCTAATTTTGGAGATCTAGAAATAAACCTTTATCCCAGTTAGAATAAACATTTACTGGCTGAGCGCTAAATCAATCTCCCTCAGCACAGACGCTAAATCTTTAGCATCCAGGTTTCTTGGGTAATTATATATCGGTCCCCTAGGGTCCTCATTGTAATAGGGCCTATTGCAGCCTGGGCATCCGCTGGTTTTAAAAGGCTCACCAGTTAAAATTATCTCCCTCAAATCTTCGTTGGGCAAACCGAAGCTGACAAGTTTCCCGTCCGCGAAACTCATGTCTTCGTAGCGTCTTATACCGCGTGTTATTAAGTAATGTGCTATCTGAAGTTTGCGATAATATGTTATTGGAGGTCTTGGATGATTAGCCATCCTCGTGCCCTGTATAGGTGTGAATGCGAAGAGGGCTGGGAAAATCCCCTCATCAACGCACCTCTGCATCATAGAAATAAATTCCTCTTCACTTTCACCTAAGCCAGCTATTAGGTGTGTCGTAACCCTGCCCCTTCCAAAAACCCTGACGGCATCCTTAAGAGCATTAAGATGAGTTTTCCAGCCGTATGGGCCGCCAGCTATCTCCCCCTTAATCCTGGAGAAGATCTCTTCTGTGACGGCATCTAGCGATATGCTTATTCTCTCAACGCCAGCGTCAAGTAGCATAATCATGTCTTCTAAGGTGAGCGGCTGGCATGAGATAGATATTGGAACCTTGCAGGCGGACCTTATCCTGGAGACCAACTTTTTTAGGTCGCTTTGAACGCCAGCGTAATTGAGTGCTTGAATACAGACCCGCTTTATCTTACCATTTTCCACAGCTCTTCTAATGCCATCCACAACATCGTTAACCCTGAAATCCGGCCATATGACCCTCGACAGCATATCTGCTCTTGATGTGCTATCCCTAGCCTGCGGGCAGAAGGCGCAGTTGGCTGAGCATCGCCCCTCCCTATATGTGAGTAGGTACGCTGTTGTGGGTTCGGCGCTAACAACACCCTTAGCTAAACCTAAAATTATCGCTGACCCTATTGAAACCCTAACTCTCTCCATATCTCTTGACACATTCATAATTTCGCCATCAAATTTTACGTTTATGCGATATATTCTTTACCGTTGTCGGATAGTTAGCTTTTTATAACTATCCGTTCCACCTCTTTAAATTCATCGGTGGCTTTCGGGGGCAACGGTAAAGCACCCCACATTGGATGTTTCATGGCTATGTTCCATGCAGCGATAAAGTGTCTATCTGCTTGGAAGCCGCACTTTCTACATTTGAAGATATGCCCATTCGGCTTATTCAGCTCGCCACATATCGGGCATGCCCTGGAGGTGTTTTCCGCTTTAACGGTTTCCGGCTTAAAGCCCAGCTCCATCGACTTATAGGAGGTGTAAAACTGAATTTTTCTGAATGGTATGCTGTGGAGCCTTCTATTCATCTCCCTACCATACCGCATCCTCTCCCTTACTGAGCGGCTAACGTGGATAAATGGCGGATAATGTTCTTTAACCCACGATAGAAAACCCAACAAATGGGCGTTCCTGCAGGGTCTACATCGCCGAATATTCCATTGCATGGATGACTTCCGGAAATCGCTTTCTAAACCATTAAATATTGCTTTCAGCACTCTATGTTTATAGATAGATAATATATTACGGTTTTGCGGGATTTGATGGGAATATGAGGAGCCCCAGTGAAGGCGATACTTAAGAATGTTTACTGGAGGTGGAATCTGCAAATTGTACGTAGTTTTCTCAGAGAGATGTTTAGAGTACTTTGAACCTGGGCACCCTGAGTCCCCGGATAGAGTTCTTAGCGCATACATGCTGCTCAGGAAAGAGGGATTTAAGTTCGTTGAGGCTGAACCTTGCTCTGAAGATGACCTTTTAATGGTTCATAGTGAAGAGCACGTTAATAGGATTAAGAGCGGAGAATTTTACGACCCTGACACACCAAATCTTCCCGGAATATACGAGTACGCTAGGCTTGCTGCTGGCGCTGCAATAAAGAGCATGGAGATTTCCCTAAATGGTGAAGCAGCCTTCTCACTTATGAGGCCGCCCGGCCATCATGCTGGCATTAATGGAAGAGCCTTGGGCGCCCCAACTTTAGGGTTCTGTTACTTTAATAATATTGCTATTGCGTGCAGGAAGGCTCTGAACATGGGGAAGGTTAAAAGAATAGCTATATTAGATGTAGATTGTCATCACGGTAACGGCACTCAAGAGATATTCTTTAGGGATTGGCGGGTTCTTTTCGTCTCCCTCCATAGGTATGGTAGTGTTTACCCCGGAACCGGAGATAAATCCGTAGAGAATTGCCTCAACTATCCTTTCCCGCATCCTGTCGGCGACGGAGAGTACATCAGGGTTTTAAGCGCCGCCCTGCATGAGATAGAGGAGTTTAATCCGGAGCTAATAGCTGTCTCGGCTGGATTTGATACGCATATGTTTGATCCAATTTGCGGTTTAGGATTGAGCACAAACTCATATATGATTATAGGGCGTATGATAGCGAAATTGAATAGGAGGGTTTTTGCAGTTCTAGAGGGCGGCTATGGAAGAGACTTCCCACAATGTGTATTAAACTTCCTTAAAGGCTTAGAAGAGAAGTAGCAGTTTAACCCTAAAGATGGCTCAAACATTTAAGTGCGCTGTAGTCAGCAGTTTCGGGGCAGATAGGTTTAAATGGAGGTTGATTACTTTGTTCTCAATGATGCCCTGCCCTGTCTGTCCTGCTCTGTTCAGGAAGCATAGCTTCCTATCTGGGCAGGATATTAAACCTTCAGATGCGGGGAGAAGGGTTCCCCCAAAGAGCCCCCAACGAAATAATCGAGGGGGAAGGGTTAAGTAGAGACGATAAAATACTATTACTTAACTCAGAACCCTTAGAGTATGTAAAATGATATATTTTATGGGCTTCACTTATCCTTTGTGGAGTGGACGCCATGATTAGTAGGCTTGGAATAGTTAAAGATTATAGTCTCCGTGAGGGTATGAGCGTTAGTGAGCTCGTTGAGCAGATGGGTGAGGCGTGGGGGTTTACCGCCGGGAAGATCGCTAGGGGTGTAGATATTCTTAAGAGGATGATCGCTGATAAAGAATGTGTAAAATTTCTCTCTTTTCCAGCATGTATAGTGGCCACTGGAACCAGAGGAGTTATAAGGGAAATGGTTAAACGCCGTTTGATAGATGTCATCGTGACAACATGCGGTACTCTGGACCATGACTTGGCTAGATGCTGGAAAAACTATTATCGTGGATCATTCGATTTAGACGATAAGAAGCTCCATAAGAGAGGCATAAACCGCCTTGGGAACATATTAATCCCGAATGAAAGCTACGGGTTAATCATAGAGGAAAAAATGCGTAATCTCCTAACAGCTCTCTGGAGTGAAGGGGTAAGGGAAATTTCAACCCGTGAGCTTAGCCGAGAGATAGGTCTAAGACTTTGCAATGAAGATTCGTTGCTTTATTGGGCTGCCAAAAACAATATACCCGTCTATATTCCAGGCATAACTGATGGAGCTGTCGGCTACCAGATATGGTTGTTCTCACAAGACCATAAATTTAAAGTAGATGTCCTCAAAGATGAGCAGGAAATAAACGATTTAATATTTAGCGCTAAACGCACCGGAGCCCTAATAGTTGGCGGCGGTATTTCGAAGCACCATGTAATATGGTGGAACCAATTTAAAGGTGGTTTAGACTACGCGGTCTATATAACGACAGCCGTTGAATGGGACGGCAGTCTCTCTGGGGCAAGAGTCCGTGAAGCAATCTCATGGGGAAAAGTTAAGGAGACAGCGAAGCATGTAACTATTGAGGGGGATGCAACAGTAATACTCCCGCTCATGATAGCTGCGTTAATTTCTGCGACACCCAATGGATAGACGAACCTACCCTACTTGTCAAGGAAACCTAGTTGCTTTTTCACATTCTCATCCGACAACAATATTTCAGCAACCCATTTAGCCACTTTACCGGAAACATCTGTGCATTTATCCCTATGTCCACCCATCTCCTCAAACTTCTTATAATCTTCCGGGTCCCAAAGATTAAATGATCTTCCAAATATTTTAGCTTGGACATCTCTACATATACAGCTCCCAAAGTTGTTCACAAACCTATCGTATAGTTCCTTTGCTTTAACATAAGACTTCAGAAACCTGCCTCTACCCATATCCTCTAGGCTCCTCCCATAAAAGAAGCAGAGCGCCATAACCCCGCCGGAGAGGGCGCCGCATGTACCATTACCGCTCAACCCTAAGCCTCCAGCTAAAGCATGTGCCGATTTAATCACCGGCTCCATCCCCTTAATATTAAAGGTATCACGTATCGCCCTTAAGACCGCTTGCGGGCAGCTTCCAAACTCAGCCTCATATTTAAACGCTAAGTTGTAGGCTTTCTCACAGTAGCTCTCAATCATTATCTCATCATCCACTTAAAATTTTTCAATAGACCTTATATAATTCTTTTAAGGATATGTTCACTTCATGCCTTAGGGATGACTTTAATATGAGCGGACCGGAATCATCGTTAAACAAATCATTCCCCGGGGAAGAGTTGAGTGATTTTCGGAAGAGGTTTTCGCTTTATGAAGCGAGGGAGGCTAGCTGGCGGATTTTTGGGAAAAGAATATATTTTTATGTGCCGGGGTTCACATACTACAATAATAGGTATTTTAGGTCTTCTCTAACGGTTTTCCCGTCAATATCCATTACAGGCTCGTTCTGCTCCCTAAACTGCGATCATTGCGGTGGAAAAATCCTTAGAACTATGATACCAGCCACAACACCTAGCAGGCTGATTGAGGTTTGCTCTGATCTTAAGAGGAATGGTGCTATCGGCTGCCTAATAAGTGGAGGTTGCTTACCGGACGGCTCCGTACCAGTAGAGAGGTTTATAGGCGCAATATCCGAGGTTAAGAGGAGACTGGGATTAACAATCGTAATGCATACTGGACTGATAAGCTTCGAGACCGCCCAAAGGCTTAAGGAAGCTGGCGTAGACGCAGTATCAATTGACATAGTGGGCTCTGAGGAGACTGTTAGAGAAGTATATCACCTCAATGTATCGCTTGATAAGTACGCTGAAGCCCTTGAGGCTTTAAAGCGGTCCGGAGTACCATTCACTCCGCATGTTCTCGTCGGATTACACTATGGTGAAGTTAGGGGGGAGCTTAAAGCCATAGAGATGGTCTCAAAATATGAACCGTCAGCCTTAATCATCATAGTATTCTTCCCGATCAGAGGCACAAGGATGGAGTCCGTTAGTCCACCGCCGCCAGAAGCGGTTATAGAGATCATTTTAAGGGCGCGTTTCCTAATGCCTAATGTGCCAATAGTACTTGGGTGCGCTAGACCTAAGGGTGCTCATAGATCCATAACTGATGTTTTAGCTGTTGAGTCTGGTATTAATGCCATAGCTTTTCCAAGCGTCGAAGCGATTGAGAGGGCAGAATCCCTAGGTTTAGAGATAAGGTTCCTCCAGACCTGCTGCTCCCAGATATATAGGGACATTAAACGTTGAAGTCCAATAGATTTATGCTGCTAGCCCCGATTCACTCTCTTACGTGTCCGCGTCCAAGAACAAAATACTTAATTGTTGTTAAATGCTGCACGCTCATCGGTCCACGGGCATGCAGCTTCTGAGTACTTATGCCTATCTCAGCCCCAAGCCCATACTGGTTTCCATCAGTGAATCGTGTTGAAGCATTCCAGTAAACGGCTGCTGAATCAACGTTTTTAATGAAATATAGCGCCTTATTGAAGTCCGAAGTTATTATGGCGTCCGAATGCTTAGTTCCATACTTGTTTATATGCGCTATAGCCTCATCTATCCCGCTGACGACTTTCACGCCGATTATCAAATCTAAGTACTCTGTGTACCAGTCTTCCTCTGTTGCTGGCTTAACATCTGGCACAATCCTTCTAGTCTCCTCACATCCTCTAACCTCAACTCTGTGAGCCCTTAAGGCATCTATAACCCTTGGAAGAAACGTCGGCGCAATATCTTTATGAACCAGCAGCTTTTCGGCAGCGTTGCATGTTCCAGGTCTTTGGCACTTAGCATTTATCACTATCTTTATAGCCATATCCTGATCCGCGTCGCTTTCAACATATATGTGACAGTTGCCCGTTCCAGTCTCTATGACTGGAACCTTAGCGTTCTCTACGACTGCTTTAATAAGGTCGGCTCCACCCCTCGGTATAAGCGCGTCAACGTAATCTCTCATCTTCATAAGCTCTAAGGCTGCCCTTCTATCCGTTGTTGGAACAACCTCTATAGCGCCCTCAGGTATTCCGGATTTCACAGCAGCCTCGCTTAAAACCTTCCCAATAGCGATGTTAGAATTTATGGCGTCAGACCCACCCCTCAATATGACGGCGTTGCCAGATTTCAGACATATGCCAGCCGCATCCGAAGTGACGTCGGGACGCGACTCATAGATCACGGCGACAACGCCCAACGGAACCCTTATTTGACCAATTATCAACCCGTTTGGTCTAACCCAGGTTTTAACTATTTCACCAACCGGATCCGGAAGATCGGCGACCTCCCTTAAGCACTGCGCCATCTTCGAAATCCTCGACTTATTCAAGATTAACCTGTCAAGTAACGATTCTTTAACACCTTTAGCCTTAGACGCTTCGACATCAATTTTATTGGCTTCGAGAATTTCATCGGCATGATTCTCTAGGGCGTCAGCCATATTATATAAGGCTCTATTTTTCACATCCGTTGGTAGCCTGGCAAGAATATATGATGCTTCCTTGGCCTTCTTGCATATATTTAAAATCAGATCCTCAATTTTTTCGCTCATTTTAGCTATTCACCTCATCAAACACATACATGAGTTTCCTAACAATAATCTCTTTACGCCTAATGTAACCTAAAACCCTTTTTATCTGCGAGGTTTTTAAGCCTTTAATCAGGTTTATTTCATCGCTAGAATAATTTGTTATGCCACGCGCGAACTCTTTTTCGTCTGGACCAACTATGCTGACAACGTCGCCTATTTTAAATTGCCCTGAGACCTCCTCTATTCCGACAGCCAGTAGGCTTGCGCCTCTAAGTATAGCTTGTTTAGCTCCCTCATTAACCTTGATCTGCCCCCTTGCCCCTGCGCCGTAAGCTATCCACCTTTTTATGCTTGGCATTTTCTCACCTAGTGGCTTAAAGTATGTTCCAACCTGCTTCCCTTCCAATATATCTATCAGCACATTCTTCCTTCTACTGTTCGCTATCACCAGCGGTATGCCGCTCTTCATCGCTATTTCAGCAGCCTCAAGCTTAGTCTTCATCCCGCCTCTACCAAGAGCGCTCTTACCTTCAGCAGTCTCCTTAAGCTCCGGAGTTATCCTCTCAACCACCGGTATTATCCGCACATCCCTCTTCCTTGAGGGGTTCCCATCATAGAGTCCATCAACGTTAGATAATATGACGATGATATCGGCTTGGACAGCGTTAGCTATCAGAACCGAGAGTATATCATTGTCGCTGAAGTTAACTTTATAGCCCTTCATGACCGGCATTATCTCATCAACCGATGTGACATCGTTCTCGTTTATTATGGGGACAACTCCTAAGCTAAGCAGCTTATCAAGAACATTGCATGTATGCACGTATGAAACCCTATTTGCCAAATCCTCCTTAGTCAAGAGGACCTGCGCTACTTTCAGTCCATGGCGCCTGAAGAGCTGGCGGTAATGCTCCATTAGAATCGCTTGACCAACCGCAGCGCAAGCCTGCTTAAAAACTATATCGTTTGGATTAGGCTTTATTCCAAGCTCAGCGATTCCAGAACCTATAGCCCCGGAGGTCACGAGAATTATCTGATAGCCCCTTCTAATGGCTTCAGCTATCTGATCTGTGAGCATTCTCATCGCGTCAAGGTCTAAACTTCCATCACCCTTAGTTACGCTACTTGTTCCAACCTTAACGACAACAAGTTTTCCCATAATGCCCAACAATACCCTTACTATAACGGGTTAGACTTTTATCTCTTTCCCAAACGAATCTCTTAAGCATTCAGGATGAATATATATTAGATGAAAAAGTGGGTAGGTAAAGCGCCTACTCTACGATAACGTCAACCTCCTCAAGGCGCCCGTCGGTGATGCGGTAAGCTGCAATCTTAAGCTCTAGCTGCGAAACTATTATCCATATGCTTTCAGGCCATAAGCTCATGTACTTAATATCTGTTAAGGATGGGTTTACGCCTCTCGGGTGTGAATGGAAGAATCCTATATGCTGTAAACCCTTTCCCTCATGTTCCATTAATACCTTAAGAAACTCTTCAGGGTCGATTTGGAACATTGTTTCGGATTCAAGCATGTTCCTAAGCGGCACGATTTTTTCTATATGTGCCTTCTCCCCGTTTATAGAGCCGAAGATGACTCCACATGCCTCAATTGGATGCTTCCCCTCAGCTTCCCTAAGGAAATATTCAAAATTTCTTCTGTCTAATTTAACGATCATATTTCCGCTCTTTTCCTCCTAGAACTCGATCCTTGACGACGGTATGCCTAAACCATCAACCATTAACCTCAAGAATGAACTGTAAGCCTCAGCTCCGTTCTCAGCCCCCTCAATTATCGCTATGCCACTCTTCAATACGCTTGTTATGCCGCCAAACTCATTCTCAAACGTTACCCCCATGTTAGCTTTGACCTTAACTTTTAATCCACTGCGCTCAATAATAGAGGTTAATCTATCCAGATCGATGTCGAGCTCCTCTTTGGGAGTTATCCTAAAGACCTTTCTCCCAAATCTGCTGTGGGCTTCAGTAACCAGCTTTCTTACCAAGGGCATTGGTGGACCGGATGGCTTAGAGCCGCATACTGGGCACCCCTCAGCTTTCGCAACATCTATTTCCTCAAATGTTAAGTCTCCGATATCACAGTGCAATAGTTTGCCAGCTAAGCGAGGCTTTTTACCAAGAATTATTCGAATAGCCTCCGAGGTCTCTATGCCAGCAATAACACTAAGCAAAGATGTGTGAACGCCTACAGTGGCGCATGTCGGCAGAATCTCATCATTAATGTTACCCTGAAAGCACTCTAGGCATGGTGTTTCACCCGGTATTATCGTTGAGACATTGCCAAACGTCATTATAGCTGCTGCGAAAACATATGGAACGCGGAGCTTCTGGCATGCCCTATTTATCGCGTATCTCGGAGTCATATGGTCAAGACCGTCAACGATAACATCCATACCGCTGACTATTCTCTCCGCATTATCAGCGTTAATTGATGCTGGCAGTGGCTCAACCTCTATGTTAGGGTTGAGCTCCCTAAGTCTCTTAGCGGCAACCTCAACTTTAGGGTAACCAACATATTTTGCGCCGTAGAGGAGCTGCCTATGTAGATTAGAGAGCTCAACGAAATCTTGGTCGACTAGACGTATGCGTCCAACACCCATCGCCGCTAACTGCAGGGCTGCAGGGGAACCTAAGCCACCTAATCCAGCAATACAAACGCTCGACTTTTTAAGCTTAAGCTGCCCCTCGTAACCTATCTCCGATAATGCTATCTGCCGTGAATAAAGCTCAATCTCATTGTCCGAAAGGGTCTCACTTCCAGCCTCACACCTCATAAATCGCCCCCCATAAAATTGCCCATCGCTTTAAGCGCATCTAAAGACTTCTACAGGTAAAATAAATATTTAGCCCTTTGAAAGATGATAAGCTACGAATTGCAATCAGCAGACCTTGCGTGGTAAGAATGGTCGATATATGTCTCATATTCGAAGTTCATCAACCTTTAAGATTGAATCGAAATTTTAAGATGGAGATTTTAGCCAGAGGTAATATTGACATAAAAGATCTTTACAAGATATATTTTGATGAGAAAGTTAACAGAGATATCTTCCTGAGAGTTTGTGAAAAGTGTTATCTTCCAGCGAGCAAAATAATATTGGAGCAAATAGATAGGTTTAAAATGGATCGAAACAAATTTAAGGTTTCATTTAGTTTATCCGGTGTTTTCCTCGAACAATGTGAGATGTGGAGTCCTGATCTTCTCGACATTTTTAAGCAGATGGTTAAAACGGGATGCGTCGAACTTCTTTGTCAGACATATTATCATTCTCTCTCCAGCCTAAACCCTATTGATCGCTCAGAATTCTTAGAGCAGATTGAGATGCACCGCGAGACAATAAAAGAGCTCTTTGGCTATATGCCGGAAACCTTTGAGAACACTGAATGCATATATAATAACGAGATTGCGGAGAAAGTTGGGAGCCTCGGGTT
This sequence comes from Bathyarchaeia archaeon, assembly GCA_038866525.1. Lineage (GTDB taxonomy): Archaea > Thermoproteota > Bathyarchaeia > Bathyarchaeales > DTEX01 > DTEX01. Next base: position 51,189 of record JAWBZG010000001.1, on the reverse strand, counting down.
TAAGGCTATTGTAACGGAGGGCGCTGACAGAATACTCGGCTGGAGGTCGCCGAACTTCATTTACAGGGCTAAGAACTCGCCCATCAAAGTCTTGCTGCGCCACTATAAGCTTTCAGATGACATAGGTTTTCGCTTCGCTTCAACCCAGTGGGATCAGTGGCCTCTTACCGCAGATAAATATGCGTCTTGGCTGGCGCATACGCCTGGTCAAGTCTTAGTTTTATTTTTGGACTATGAAACTTTTGGCGAGCATTATTGGGCTGAGAGCGGCATACTTGAATTCTTAAGATGGCTTCCAATAGAAGTTTGCAAGTGGGAGAATCTACGTTGGGCAACCCCCTCTGAAGTCATCAAAAAATATGCTCCATGTGGCGTTATAGATGTCCCAGTAGAGAGGACTGTTTCATGGGCTGATGCTGAACGTGACACTAGCGCTTGGTTAAGTAACCCGCAACAGCGCATATCATTTAATCTGCTCAATGAAATCGGCCTACTAGTTAAGGGATTAAATAACAGAGATTTACTGAAGATATGGCGCTACCTCCAGATAAGCGATCACTTCTACTACATGTATACCGGGGGCGGCGAATCCGGCATAGTTCACGACTCATTTAACCCCTACGGAAACCCAATTGAAGCCTTCATAGCCTATATAGGCGTGCTGCTCGATTTCGAAGCTAGATGCAAGGCTGAGATTTGTAAACCAGAATTCAAGCATTTACAGCTGTTAAAACGTGTGCCGGCGGACAGGGAGTTTAAATTCTTCTATATGTTTGCCTCCCCCACGGGTATAACTGCTGGCAGCCTTCAAGAGTTCTATGAAGCTCTCAAAAAAGTGGGCATTGAATCAGTAGATTTCCACATGAAGCGAGGGGATTTCGAAAGATGGATTGCTAACGTTATAGGTGATGTGGAGCTGGCTACAAGGATAGGTAATCTGCCAAAAGACTGGGCGAATAAAGAGGATCTTCGGCAAACACTACTAGCTCTACTTGAGGAGAGATTAAGGGAGCTGAAGAAGAACTATGTGAAAAACATTTCTCAAATTGAACAATAGTCGAGTTTTCATAGCCTACTTAATGTTTCTTTCTCTCTCCTCAAGTCGCTTAATCTCGAGAAATATCTCGTCCCTCAGCGTTTTTTCGTCGAACCATCTTTTGCATTCAACACAATAATGCGCATCATTAGCGTGCAAGGCAGGATCTTCAGGAAGCTTATGACCAACAGGGCATCTTAACAGGAATAGTTTTAGTTTCTCGTTGAGTTCTCTAAGTTCGCTAGAAGAAATTTTCAAAGTTTCCGTTATCTCAAAAATAGGGTATTTTTCAAGGTATAATGTCTTAACGAGGTCTTCTCTGGAGAAACCGCTCAATTGCATTTCCTTTACGCGATCCATAATTGGCTTTTTAACCAATGGCACATCACCTAGAATAGCTTGCTAAGACGATTCTCGTATCAGTGCCCTGAACCCCGTTTATCTCCCTAATCTTAAATATTGTCTTACTTAAGTCATCAATATTACGTGCGGAAACCTTCACTATTATATCGATATCCCCGGCAACCTCATGTACTTCTTCAACACCCTCAACCTTCATTATCTGGGAGGCAACTTTGGAGACTTGATCAACTTCAACCCTAATAAATACGAAAGCTATCAACCGGCAGATTCCCCTAAAATATTTAAGGAAAGAATAAGCCATAAGCTTTTCTATCCGATTTTAAGGAAAACATTAAATTTAGTGGGGCAATTCTTTTTGTAATTAGGAGAGCTCGGAATGGAGATAGTCTTCTTCGTTTACGAGTTTCCACCATACATCGTTGGTGGGCTTGGAACATACGCCGAATACTTGACGAGAGAGCTCGTTAAAATGGGGCATGATGTGACTGTTTTCGCAATGCATACTAAGGATGCTCCCACGAGAGACATATACAGCGGTGTTGAAGTGCATCGCCCAATAGTTGAGAACATGAATATTAGCCTGCTGCTACCCATGTTTATACCTGAGGAAATACAGCGTTGGACGGAAAGCGGCAAAAAATTCTTCGGCGACATCTTCCTATATAATATACTTTCGGCAAGTAAGCTAGTGAACGATTTGGTTAGAATGGAGAGGAGAAAAGTTGATTTGATCGTCTCACACGACTGGTTAGGCTCAATAGGGGGGATTTTGGCTAGCAGAGGATTAAATAAACCCCTTATTTTTCATGTACACAGCACGGAGCAGGGGCGGACGGGTGACGGCTCAGATACTATTAAGCGCTTAGAGCGCATCGCAGCTGACTCCGCTGAGAGAATTATAACTGTAAGTTATGCTATGAGGGACCACCTAGTAACCTTAGGCTACGATGAGAAGAAGATTCGAGTAGTTTATAATGGAATAGATGCCGAAAAATACGCGCCTGAGAATGTTCCCTTAGAAGAAAGGCTCTCCATAAGGAGTAGTCTTGGCATAGCTGAAGATGAATTCATGATACTATTTATAGGCAGACTAACTTGGGTTAAAGGCGCGGATACTCTAATACTCGCTATGCCGGAAATTTTGAGCAGGGTGCCTAAAGCTAAGCTAGTTATAGTTGGCGTAGGGGAGCAGGAGGAGCTTTTGAAGGAGGAAGTTGCTAGGCTCAACTTACAAGATAAGGTAATCTTGAAATATGAGTTTCTGCCGGAAGATATGAGGATAAAGTTTTATGCAGCTGCCGACGTATGCGTCTTTCCCTCCAAATATGAGCCGTTCGGCATAGTGTGCACCGAGGCGATGAGTATGGGTAAGCCCGTAGTTGTCGGCGCTAGAGGTGTAAGCGGCTTAAGGGAGCAAGTTATTCCATCTGGTCCGAATCAATGCGGTTTCCATATCAATCCATACGATCCAAGCGATATAGCTAAATTTGTAGTGATTCTCTTAGAGGATGATGAATTAAGGAAGAAGTGCGGCATAAATGCCAGAAAGAGGGTTCTAGAAATGTTTACGTGGAAAACAGTCGCAGAAAATACCATCAGAATATATAGGGAAGTAGTTCCGTGAAGAAGTATTGGTTAAATTTGAGCGATATATTATGGACATTGCCTGAGCTTCATGCAGGTTAATTCCAAGAACTATTTAGAAATTTCAGTTGTAAACAGCTATCAATAATGCCAAATTCGTTTGGTAGAAAAATTAATAATTGTGGGATCGTTTAGCTATCACGACCTTAACATATTGGTTGATAAAAATGAACATATGTATGCTTAGCTGGGAATACCCCCCTAGAATAGTTGGCGGGATATCTAGGCACTGCCATGGTTTGGCGAGAGCCCTTGCAAGAATGGGGCATTCGGTACATTTAATTACGCTAGATTTTCCTGGAGCACCATATTATGAGGAGGAGGGGGGTGTAAAAATACATAGGACTGCTATAGAGTTAGGGCATCCAAGTTTTATTGTCTGGGTTCTCCTCTTCAACCATTTTATGGAGAAAAAAGTTGCCATGTTAAGTAGGTATGAAAAATTTGAAATAATTCATGCTCATGATTGGCTTGTGGCCCCTGCCAGCATATCATCAAAGCATTATTTGAATGCGCCATTAGTCTCAACTATGCATAGTACTGAGGTTGGTAGATCACGCGGGCTTCACAACCCGGACTCTTACTTAATCGATGGAATAGAATGGTGGCTAACATATGAGTCAAAGAGAATTATAGTTGTGAGCAACTCCATGAAGCATGAGATCAAAGAGCATTTTCGTCTTCCAGACGAGAAGATTGATGTTATTCCAAACGCCATAGATACATTAAAATATAATATTCCTATTAACCGCGATGAAGTTAAAAGGCGCTTCGGCATAGATCCATCTGAGAGAATAGTTCTTTTTGTCGGGAGACTTGTCCCACAGAAGGGCGTAGAGTATCTGATAATGGCTGCGCCGAAAATAATTGGGCAGCATCCTGAGGCTAGAATAGTTATAGTTGGAGATGGATGGTCGAAAGACTATTTGCTGAGACTAGCGTCTTCGACAGGATGCAAGCACAAAATAACGTTTTTAGGGTTCTTATCAGACCAAGACTTAATTGAATTAACTCTAAGCTCAGACGTCCTCGTTGTTCCATCCATTTACGAGCCCTTTGGCATAGTTGCCTTGGAGGGAATGGCTGCTGGAGTGCCAGTGGTAGCCAGCAATACTGGTGGCTTAGCTGAGATAGTCGAACATGATAAGACCGGCTTCTTAGCCTATAGAGAGAACCCGGACTCAATAGCTTGGGGAGTTAATAAGATATTATCCGACCCCGGCTATGCGTCATGGCTTGTGCAAAACGCTAAAAGGAAGATTAATGAAATATATAGCTGGGATGCTGTGGCGAGGAGGACGGTTGAAACATATGAGAAGGCTCTCATGGGGTGACCTCTAATGTCAAGTAAATTCTCCTCAATTCCGGACGAAATTTATCTACTCTGCATACTACATAATATTGGTGCAACGGAACCAAGTAGGGCATTAACTATCGAAGAAATAGCGCGTTGGACAGCTATGGATCAATCTAAAGCCGAACAAAGCCTCAATAAGCTTATGGAGAGCAAATATATTGAGGTTATGGAGGTCATGGGTGCAAGAAAATACTTTGTGTCGATTGACGGGATAAGAAAAGTTTTAAGCATGTACAGCTAACCCTAAAAGCCTTTCTAGCCCCTAGCCCCCTCTTTTCCCCCTCAACCTATTTATTTTTAAGGTGTATGCGTGCTCACAAGGTTTCCTCTCAGGCATTTTAACTCTTAACCCATTCTCATTACGAGTCCATTGTAACTGTTCCTCTACGCCAAGCATCTCCACGCTTCCAATTTCGTCCGGGTACAGCGTTAACAATGTGCTGAGCGATTTAATCTCAGCCTCGCTGCCCGGCCAGTCAAGGAATATCGCGTAAAGTGTATCGCCCTGAGATGTGAAACGTATATCTCTGCCAGTAAACCGTCCGCCAGCCTCCTCCTTAAATTCGCCTCCAACAGTCTTAGTTGGCCCTTCACCATAGACTATCCATGTTCTCGAACCATATATTGCCTCGCCATTAATTTTAAGCCATTCCCCTATGTTTAGAAGAATCTTCCGCTGCTCTTCCGGTATTGTTCCATCAGGTTTTGGCGCTACATTAAGCAGTAAACAGCCATTTTTGCTAACAATATCTACCAGGTCACGTATTATTGAGCCTGCAGGCTTATAATCATGGTCTCTAATATAGCCCCATGATTTCCTACATATTGATGTATCGGTCTGCCAAAAGTTCTCTCTCATAACCTCGGATTTTCCGCGCTCAATATCAAGTACAGCAGTGCCCTCTGGGAAGGCATTATGCTTATAGTTTATAACTACGCCAATACCCCACTCGTATGCACGATTATAGTAGTAAGCCGCAAAGAACCTAAGGTATGGTTCGAAAACAGGCTGCTCAATCCACCAGTCGAACCAGAATATCTGAGGCCTGTATTTATCCACCAGCTCACAAGCTCTCTTAAGCCAGTTGCATAAAAACTCATCGTCCGGCTGTGTGCTAGACGGCTTTGCAGGACCATAAAAATCATAGTATCTTGGGTCTCTAACATCAGAGTTAAAATGCATGCCTCCCTCAAAGAACCACCAGTGCTCAGCCCTGTGATATGAAACCCCGAAAGCTAACCCTTCCTCACGGACGGCTTTTGCCAGCTCGCCAACTATATCGCGTTTAGGACCCATCTTGACAGAGTTCCATCTACTGTAACTGCAATCGTAGAGGGCGAAACCATCGTGATGCTCGGCGACTAAAACAACGTATCTGGCACCAGCCTCCCGAAATAGCTTAGCCCATTCTTCAGGATCCCAATTCTCAGCTGTGAACATTGGTATAAAATCTTTGTATCCAAATTTGTCATGTGGACCGTACGCCTCTAAATGATGGTGATAAGCTGGATGACCCTTAATATACATGTTTCTTGGATACCACTCGTTCTGGAAAGCTGGTACAGAGTAGACTCCCCAGTGAATGAATATGCCAAATTTTGCATCCAAGTACCATCTTGGAACCTTATATTTCTTCAAGGAATCCCACGTTGGCTCAAATGGTCCTTTAGGTAGATCTGGGAGCCTTAAATTTGCATTGAACAATTTATTTCACCTCAAGCATAAAATATCGCTTAACACCAAATAATAATGCTGGATCACTTAAATTTAGCTGGAAAAATCAAACTACACTGTCCTTGATAAGGCTTTCTTTTCCATCTCAAAGACTACACTCAAATCTCTGGCAGCTTCCTCCGGAGGCACAGTATTTATGTACATGCCGGTGCTCTTTTCAAATCCAGCCCAAATGGCTAGTTTGGGATAAACTTCAATATGCCAATGGTAGTGTTTTTCCGGGATCATATGAAAGCCAAGGTTGTAAGGGGGATCGCCTAACAAAACCCTTAAGCCTCCAAGGCTAACCCTAAGCGCCTCGGCAAGATCTCGGGTTTCATCTTCTGTGAGCTCTAGTATTGATGACTGATGTCTCTTAGGAAATATCCAAAACTCGAACGGATTTATCGAAGCCCATGGCGCGAAAACTATAAATCCGTTATTTCCCCATATGAAGCGCTCGCTTTTAGTCTCCATCTCTATTATTCGGCAGAAGACACAATGTTTATTCTTCGCATAATATTTTTTGCTTTCAATGTTCTCCTCCTCTATTATTTTCGGTAGAATAGGTGTAGCTATTATTTGACTGTGAGCATGCGATAGCGATGCGCCAGCGTTAGCCCCATGATTCCTAAAAATCGACACGTACTTCACATATTCCCTCGACATGAAGAATAAGACCCTGTCTTTCAGCGCGTTTATCACATGAGTTAATTGCGCTATTCTGGCTACACTTGGATGCTCATCGTGATTCGGCGACTCAATTAAAACCTCATGGTGACCAAGAGCTTCCTTGGAGACAAGAATAGAGTTAGTTTGAAGATTTGAAGTGGCTTTTGAGACTTGTGGTGAAAACGCTGGGTAAAGATTAGGTATGCATCTAACGATCCAATTCTTACGCCGATCCCCATTTCTATCATAGTCTTTTTTCAGCTCACAGTCTTCCATAAAATATATTAGTGATGCTGGCGGAGTTAAATGCTCATTTCCCGGGCAGAAGGGGCAAACCGCTGCTTTTTTCTCCTCCCTCCAGCTCCCCATAAAGTCTGTAGGTCTCCTTCTTCTATGTGAAGCTACGACAACCCATCTATCCAAAATATAGTCTTTTCTCAACTCGTTTGCCATTGCAATACCCAATAACTCTTATAAAAGCTAGAGTTTAAAATTTATGGTATTAAACGCTGTAATAATAATTGATGTTGAGCTAAGTAGGTTGAAGGAGGGAAGTGGAGAAATGAATGATGTTAAACTTGAGATTTTAAAGATTTTATGGCAATTTAATAGACCATCTCATCTGAAGGAGATATCTAAAGGAGTTAATCTGGGAGCGCGTTCCGTTAACATGCATCTCCTTAACCTGAAGAAGAAGGGTTATATAGTGGCGCTTGGTGGCGGACTCTATGCGTTAACAGATTTAGGTAAAGAGTTTTTAGGTTTTCCTAGAATCAATGGAAATTTAGCCAGAAAAATTCTAAGCAAGGTCCCCCTTGAATTCGCTTTTCATTTTTATGTTGGGGAAGATAAACCGCTAAACGTATATTCAGATAGTTTGATTAATCTACGTGATAAGATTAGGGTAATAGACCTGAGATCTCTAGAGTTTCACCTATTCCGGGGAGATTTTGAGAAATGGGTCTCATTTCTGGGGGATATAGAGCTCGCCAAGAGATTAGAGCATATCAGAAAATCTAATCTCTCCGGCGAAGATCTCAGAGAGAAAGTCTATGAATGTATAAAGGTTAGGTGCGATGAACTCTTAAATCTCAGCGGAAATTAAAAGTGGCATTTAAATGATAATAATAGGTTTTGGAAGATTTTTTCTTCCTCCTCTTCGCTCAATTTTCTCTTGAGGAAAAACGGTCTACTAATATATGACATATATGTTATTGAGTATATTCGATTTGACTTTGAGCAATACCATGTTAAATTTTTACATATCGTGGTTCTCCTGGTAAATAAACCGGATCTGCTGATACCATGTCTATATATGGCGTTATGCCGCATAATCTTTCTACCCTCACTGGATTGGAAAGCGATATTTTTATGGCTCTTCTTTAAGTCCTTCCAGTATTTCTTCTGGAACCAAGCGTCAATATCCTTATACGTATCTTCAAAAACCACGTTCGCCATAGAAAAATATTCTATTGAGAAACTTCTGCCGGTCTCGGCAAACGTGGAGAACTTTTGATCCCTAAAAGTTAAATAAGTTCTTCCAACAGCGATTCTTCTTTCAGAGAGCAGAAAGCTCGGGGGAATATTAAAACGAATATTTAATGCTGACCATGTTACCAAGTCTTCTTCCGTATGGCATTTAAATGAGCCGAGTATACGTTCAACTACTTCTTCACTTTCCTCCATTAGCGGCGAGAATACGAAGTGAGCTATTATTACCCGGTTACTTTTTTCGCAAACCCAAAGATAAGTTGGTTCCCTCAGACCGGATCCAGTTTCAAGAATCATAGAACGTGCATTGTGAGAGGAAATAAAAATGTTTTCCGCGACTCTAGCTTTTATGTCAACCCTCTTTTTCGCGGTTTTCTCAATAGTTTTCCTTACGTTCTCGATAAATGAGGCGGATATTTCAGCCAGGGATTTGGGTTTTTTAGGGTTAAATTGCTCCCACTTGACTTCTAATAGTAGATTTTCCATCTCAAGCTTAAAATACCCTGAATTTATGTTTCCGCTCTCAGCCGTAAGACGCATCTCTTCAGGAATCTGAAGCAGGAAGCCATTCCAACCCAATTCTTTAAACTTCAAGCGCCTTTATCACCATCATTTGATGCCGGTTAATTTCGATTGCATATTGCAAATAGTTCCTATCATTCAGAAATATTTTTGGATCCCTATTAAATCTTTTGTTATTAAGAGGGGGCGCTGAGGGAAAAGGCTTTGAGCTTTAGTTTTCCAGTCGATTTTATCAGCGAGGGTATGGCCAACATAGTTATTCCCAATCTTAGCGCATTTAAGAGGGGACCTTGGGATTACGCTCCCTCTAGAGCCCCTGTCTTTTACAATCCTCTCATGAAGCCCTGTAGAGATGTTGCTGTTCTAGTTCTCCAATCATATCAGAGTTATGTGAATAGGGATCTGAAAGTTTCCGAGCCGCTGGCAGGCTGTGGTGTTAGAGGGATACGCTTCGCAAAAGAGGTTAAAGGAGTGAATACGGTTTACATTAATGATATAAATGAAAGAGCTTACGAGCTAGCTAAGTACAATGTTCAATTAAATAATCTCAACGAAAAAGTTTTTGTCTCGAATGAAGATGCGTGCTTATTTTTATCTAGACATGCAGCTCCAGCTCAGAGATTTGACTTCATAGATATAGACCCCTTCGGCTCCCCAGCTCCATACATCGATTCGGCTGTTAGGGCGCTGAGGGATGGTGGACTGCTGGCTTTAACGGCGACAGACCTAGCTTCACTCTGCGGAGTTTACCCAAAGGTCGCCCTAAGAAAATATGGTGGCTCATCCCTGAAAACAGAATACGCCCAAGAGATCGCTGTAAGGCTTTTAGCTGGCTGTCTGGCTAATATAGCTGCTAAACACGATATTGGCGTAAAGATACTATTTAGTCACGTTGCAAAACACTGCGTGAGACTTTATGCACTAATTGAATACGGTGCCAAAAAGGCTGACAGATCTCTAGACAGTATGGGCTATCTGCTCCACTGCTTCAAATGTTTTCACAGGGAAGCTGTGCAGGGCATACTTTCCTTAAATAGTAGCTCAAGATGCCCAGAGTGCGGTTCACCTCTAAGGGTTGCAGGGCCTTTGTGGCTTAGGGAGATAGTTGACAAGGAATTTTTTACAGTTATTGAAGAGAACATGAAGTCTGTTAAGCATATAGATGATGAAGTTATAAAGTTGATCTCGCTAATTAAAGAGGAGACTGATGCGCCTATAACATATTATGTTACCGATAAGATATGTGAGAAAATTAAGGCTCCAACCCCCCCAATAAGGAAAGTCATCAATAATATTAAGGATACGGGCTTTAGAGCTTCCCGCACACATTTCCACAGTAAAGGAATAAAAACTGACGCGCCCTCATCCATCGTAATTGAAGCCGTTAAGAAAGCTATTAAAAGGCGAAATCAATAATTAAAATTTACTTTAAACCGAATGGAAACGGAAAATCCGTTATTTAATGACTTCGATCACGTCTAAGCTGACGTCGATGGACTTAACTGAATGAGTAATTGTTCCAACCGAGATTATGTCTGGCTCAAGCTTAGCGTATTCCAGTATGTTTTCCCCGTTTATTCCACCTGATATCTCAATTAAAATTTTATTTCGGAGACCAATCTCCTTTAAGGATTCAATAACTTTACGCGCTTCCTCAACAGACATGTTATCCAGCATTATTATTTCAGCTCCGAGCTTAGCTGCCAGCACAGCTTGCTCCGCACTCTTCACTTCAACCTCTATCTTCTTTGAGAAGCTCCCTAATGAACGCGCCCTCTTCAGCGCCTCCTCTAGACTGCCAGCGATAATTATGTGATTATCTTTGATTAAAATTTGATCGTCGAGTTTAAGTCTATGTGGATCCCCACCACCAATAATGACAGCTCGCTTATCAAAATATCGAAGCCCGGGGGCAGTTTTTCTCGTCGCAGCCACGCGTACGTTAAGTCCCGCCTCCTTTACCTTCTTAACTAGTTTTCTTGTCTCTGTAGCAACTCCACTCATGCGAGAAAATATGTTTAAGGCGGTTCTCTCAACGGAAAGCAGCGCCCTTCCTTCCCCCTCGATTATGGCGATGACGGTGTTTGGCGAAACTTCATCGCCCTCATTTACTAGAAACTTAACCTTCGCGCCAATCATATCGAAGATGGTTTTCAGCTCCTGCAGCCCAGCTATGACGGCAGCCTCCTTCACAACTATCTGCGCCCGCACCCTTATTTCAGGCGGCACTACAAGCTCGGTGGTTATATCACCTAACCCTATGTCTTCTTCAAGAAAGTCTCTAATCCTTTCTTTCAGCAGATCCACAGGTAAACTCATAGGATCACCATTTCAAGATAAATATATTTTTCAGGAAGTTAGTGCTTTTAAGCGTTATTTTTAAGGATTGCTGATGGGGTTTGTCCAAGCATACCGGTTTTTCCCATCGACTATTTCCACCCTGAAATAAGGATAATTAAAATCCCTTTTAACTTCGAATCTAATGATCCCTTCATGATCGTATTCAACCATGAAGCTCCCATATTTAGTGGTTTCTATATGGATTGTTCGGCGAGACCCCTCATCTATGTTGTCGATGCCTTCAATGATATCCTCACATATTCTCCTTTTATTCGGGTCATTCCAACAACTTAATATCTTAAGTATTGTAGCAATTGATATGGAGAATCCCTTACCATTAGGCGCCACCAGATTGAGTCTAACGATCGGTGTCGAGAGTATTCGGAGGAAATTTTGCGCATGATGAAGGTAGATTATTTTTGGACCCATGCTCGCATAGAATCTGCCTGCCCTAATAGATTCCAGCGTTTCCTCCAAACACACATCATCAACATTAACCCAAATGTATCCGCCGTCAGCATCTATGGGCGGCACAAAATATCTATGTGAGTCATCTACCGCTAAACCCAAAACTTTTCTCCCCGATGAAAGAAGATTATCCCAATATGTTAGGCTATATCCTTTAGCCACTTCAACATCGCATCCGGTGTTGTAGATCTCTATACCAATGTAACCACTTAATTGAGTCAAATCTTCGTATACTAAGTTCGACCAGTATGGGTGCGCTATAAATGCTAATCCACCAGACTCATTGACATAGTCTATTAAGCTTTGCAAGTCGCTTAAATTCAATATCGCTGGATCATTTACTCCCAAAATCACTATATGATATGGTTCGCTAAGCTTGCCTCTCCCCCTAGAAACTTCAACACCAAAACTGTAAATGCCTTTAAAAGACTTCACGCCAGATAGTTTTTCATGGTCTGTTATAGACAGAAGCGCGTATCCTCTTTCCTCATAAAATTTGGCAACGTCGTCTGGGTGGAGCAGCCCGTCTGAAAGATTACTGTGACAATGCAGCGACCCTTTGAGCCATAACCCCTCGTACATTGAGAACTGATTCATATTATCTTAATCCTCTCCATCAGATTTAAGTCCATTGGCGGAGAAAGATTTATAACTTATTTCTCTTATTTTGATGAAAAGACTAGCTTAAAAGAAGAGCGTATGGGAGAATAGGTCTGTGGGTCATAGGAAAATTAGCGCTCCAAAAAGGGGATCGTTAGCCTACTTACCCAGAGCTAGAGCATCCCATATAGTTGGTAGAATAAGGTATTGGCCTGAAGTTAAAGAAGGCCCTGTTCTATTGGGGTTTGCTGGCTATAAGGCTGGCATGACCTATGCAGTGATCATTGATGATGAGCCCGGCTCACCGAATTTCGGTAAAGAAGTTGTTCAACCAGTCACCATCATTGATGCGCCCCCAATATATATAGCTGCAATACGCGCCTATGTGGAGGATGAAAATGGGCTTAAATCGTTAACTGAGGTTTGGGCTAACCCGCTGCCTAAAGACTTTAGCAGAATAATAACTCCGCCAAAAGTTGATACTAAGGAAAACATTGAGAAAATGGAGAGATCTCTTGATAGGATTGTGGAGTTCAGGGTTCTGGCTGCTACACAGCCAAGGTTAGCGAATGTTCCGAAAAAGAAGCCGGATTTAATGGAGATAAAAGTGGGCGGGGGGTCAATAAAAGAACAATTTGACTACGTGAAGAAAATCTTGGGTAAAATAGTATCTGTGGAAGAGGTTTTCAAGGAAGGACAATTTGTGGATGTTGTAGCCATAACTAAAGGTAAAGGTTTTCAAGGTCCGGTAAAGAGATGGGGTGTGAGAACGCTCCAGCACAAAAGCCGTAAGACGGAGCGGGGAGTTGGAACGCTAGGTCCATGGGGAATGAAAAGAGTTATATACACTGTTCCAAGGGCCGGGCAAATGGGATTCCATCAGAGAACTGAATATAATAAACGTATAATAAGGATTGGTAAAGATGGAAAAGAAATCACTCCTAAAGGCGGCTTCTTACATTATGGTCCAGTTAAAGGTCCATACATAGTGCTTAGCGGAAGCGTTCCTGGACCAGCTAAAAGGCTAGTGAGGCTCAGATATCCTGCACGTCCACCGAAGAAAGCAAGCGGATCCCCACCGCAAATCCTCTTTATATCGCTTGAATCTCAGCAGGGAGTTTAAGGTGGGCGTATGATATGACGAAGCTCTTCGTTCGGGTTTTTGACTTGGAAGGAAAGGAGGCTGGCAAGATCCGCTTACCTGATGTTTTCAGAACACCTTTTAGACCAGATGTTATAAAACGCGCAGTCGTAGCTATTCAATCCCATAGGCTCCAACCTAAGGGCAGGGATCCTTACGCTGGAAAGAGGACGACTGCTGAATCGTGGGGTGTTGGACACGGTCTTTCAAGGGTTCCACGCTTAGATACTGGCAGAGCGGCGTTTGCCCCAGGAACCGTCGGAGGACGTTTGGCTCACCCACCAGTCGTTGAGAAGAAGATTTATAAGAAGATTCCCAAGAAGGAGAGGAAATTAGCGTTATTTTCAGCCATAGCCGCATCAGCGCAAAAAGACATAGTTAAAGCGAGAGGGCACGTTATTGACAGCGTTCCAGAGATACCGTTGGTTGTAGTGGACGATCTCGAGAGCATTAAGAGAGCGAAAGATCTGAGAAGCGTCTTAATGAAACTTGGGGTTTGGCCGGATATTGAAAGGGTTGTGGAAAGCGTAAAGGTTAGAAGTGGCAAGGGTAAGATGCGTGGAAGGAGGAAAAAAATGGCTGTTGGACCATTAATAGTCGTGTCTAAAGATGATGGCATACTTAGGGCTGCTAGAAACATTCCGGGTGTGGACGTTGTTAACGTGAAGTATCTGAACCCAGAGCTATTAGCTCCGGGAGCTCATCCGGGAAGGCTGACAATTTGGACTAAATCTAGCATTGAGGAGCTTGAAAAACCGCCTTAGTTAAGGAGGTGGATTAAGAGTGGATCCTCATGATGTCATCATCTATCCGCTTATAACCGAGGTCACAAGCCGCTTAATTGAGAGAGAGAACAAGATGGTTTTCATAGTTAATCGGGCGGCGACTAAAAGCGATATAAAGAGAGCTGTTGAAGAATTATATCAGGTTAAGGTTAGCAGCGTTAATACATTGATAACTAGGGAGGGCACAAAAAAAGCTTACGTGAAGCTATCTGAGGAGTACAGCGCAACAGATTTAGCGGTTAAGTTGGGCATATTCTAGTGGAGGGGAATTTAATGGGTAAGAGAATACTGGTTCAAAGAAGAGGAAGAGGCTCCCCAACATTTAGAGCCTCGACACATAAACGTGTTGCTCCGGCAAAATATCCGAATCTGATGAAAATCAATATATTGGATACTGTCCTAAAGGGGCAGATACTGGAGTTAGTTCATGATCCAGGCAGAGGGGCTCCATTAGCCTATATAGAGCTTGAAACTGGGGAAAGGTATTATACTGTGGCCCCTGAGGGAGTCCATGAGGGGCAAATAATAGAGGTTGGCGGGAAAGCGTCGGTAAACGTTGGCAACATTCTTCCGGTTGGAGTTATCCCTGAAGGCACAACTATATGCAATATAGAAATGTTGCCCGGCGACGGGGGGAAACTTGTGCGCTCCTCCGGAGCATATGCTACAGTGATATCGCATACGCCCGAAGGAACACTCGTATCTCTTCCATCGGGTAAAACACGTTATATTAACGATTTATGTTTAGCAACAATAGGCGTTGTAGCAGCGTCCGGTCGCGTAGAAAAACCGTTCGTGAAGGCAGGTAAAAAATTCCATTTAATGAGGGCGAAGGGGCATAAGTATCCAAGGGTGCGTGGTAGAGCGATGATAGCCGCTTTACATCCCTTTGGGAGCGGTAGAAGAGGAGCCAGAAAACCAACAACGGTTTCCCGTAATGCGCCTCCCGGAAGAAAAGTTGGTCTAATAGCTGCTAAGAGAGCTGGCAGAAAAAAGAAGAAGTAGCCTTCCGCATCCTTAACCTTTAAAGCCGAATGTAACTCCTATTAATTGCTGGAAAGAAGTGTGAAAATGAGGTAGTTGATGCTATGGTTAAAATGCGGTTAGCTGTTATTCTCCCCTTCGGCGACATATATGACACAAAGAATCTGATTTTAATGAGACAATTGGGTTGCACGGACGTTATAGGTCACGGACCTCCAACGCCAAGAAACTCAGAGATCTGGGAGTATGGAGACATCATTCAGATTAAAAGGCGTGTTGAAAGCTACGGCTTAAAGCTAGAAGTTCTTGAAGATGCCCCTCCAATAGAAAAGATAATATATAATCTGCCAGGAAAAGAGGAACAGCTCGAAAACTTCTGTAAATCTTTAGAGAATTTGGGTAAGGCGGGTATAAAGGTCATAAAGCCGCAGCACATGCCTCCGGTTCCAAATATGATTTGGAGGACTGAGGTTGATAAGCCGACTAGAGGTGGGGCAACCTCGACAGCCTTCGACTATGAGCTCGTGAAAGATATTCCGCCAACCATTCGGTTCGGTTCATATAAGGAAGAGGATCTATGGAGAAACCTTGAATACTTCCTCAAGAATGTTGTTCCAACGGCTGAGGAGACAGGGGTCGTAATAACTTTTCATCCAGATGACCCACCGATCTCCCCGATTCAGGGTTTTCCGCGCATACTCAGAAGCGTTGAAGCCTTCGATAAGCTGCTTAATATTGTTCCTAGTGATAATGTCGGCATATGTTTCTGCCAGGGATGTTTTGCGGAGATGGGAGTTGACGCCCCCGCAGCTATAAGGTATTTTGGCAGAAAGAAGAAAATATTCTTTGCCCACTTCAGAAATGTTATAGGTTCAGTGCATGAGCCCGGCGGCTTTCAAGAAATCTTCCACGATGACCCATCCGGTAGAGTTGACATGTTTGAAGCTATGAAAGCCTACTATGAGGTTGGATTTGAGGGACCTATGAGACCTGATCACGCACCGAAAACTATAGCTGACTTATTGCTTGAATGTCTTCTCAGCGGCCATCCTGGATACTACATGGTAGGGAAGGTTCTCGCCCTTGGATATATGAAGGGGCTTGCTGAAGCCGTTGAGAAAACGTTCTTTAAAGAGAGAGTATCGGAGAAAAGGTAAAATCCATTTTTATTTTTCCCATTAAGATCGAATTTTCTAAAGAATTGCTTTAGGCGGATACATGCCCCTTAAGATATTGATTGTATACAAAAGCATCAACGCTTCTCATTCAGCTTACGGAACGATAATTCTTATTAGCTAGACTTCTAAATTTTTAGGCTTAGGTTGATTTAGCATGGGAAAAACAATCTCAGAAAAAATATTTAGCTTGGCATCTAAAAGGGACGTTTGCGCTGGCGATATCGTGATAGCGAATGTTAACGCAGCTATGGCTCATGATGGAACCGCACTTCTAACAATTGAAGCCTTCAAAGAAATGGGCGGTAAAAACCTTTGGGATCCATCGAAGGTCGCTTTAATCATAGATCATGTTGCCCCCAGCTCCAATGAAAATTTCTCAAGGGTCCACAAAGTTATGCGGGAATTTGCACGTGAGTATGGAGCCGCCCTCTATGATGCTGGATCTGGAGTATGCCATCAAATTATGGTTGAATCTGGGCTTGTTTATCCGGGGTCGCTTATCGTCGGCGCGGACTCCCATACATGCACCTATGGCGCTTTAGGAGCCTTCGCAACAGGGATAGGTTCAACGGAGATGGCGGCAGTATTCATGTCTGGAAAACTATGGTTTAGGGTTCCAGAAACTTTAAAGATTGAGGTGAACGGTTCTCTACCACAAATGGTTCTGCCGAAAGATGTTGTTTTGAGTATAATTGGGATTGTTGGGGCTGATGGAGCAACATATAAAGCCGTGGAATATCATGGAACAACCATTAGAGAGATGAGTATAGATGGTCGTTTAACGCTCTGTAATATGGCTGTTGAAATGGGCGCCAAAACCGGCATAGTGGAGCCTGACAACAAAACATTAGATTTTCTACGCGGCTTGGGGATTGAAGATTACGCGGTTTTAAAAAGCGATGAGGATGCTGAATATGCTGGTAAGATTAGCCTTAACGTTTCAGACCTTGAACCTATGATCGCGTGCCCACATGCGGTAGATAACGTGAAGCCTGTTAAGGAGGTTGAAGGGAAAGAGGTTGACCAAGTATTTCTCGGCTCATGTACAAATGGACGCATAGAGGATTTAAGGGTGGCCGCTGAAATACTTAAGGGAAGAAAGATTAACGAGAATGTTCGCATGATAATTACGCCCGCGTCAAGAAGCATATATTTGCAAGCCTTAAAAGAGGGGTTAATAGAAATCTTCGTTAAAGCAGGCTGTATAGTTTGCAACCCTGGATGCGGACCATGCGCAGGCGCCCATCAGGGAATACTTGCTAAAGGGGAGGTATGTCTATCGACCTCTAACAGAAACTTTAAAGGGAGGATGGGCAGCGCTGAAGCGGAGATATATTTGGCTTCGCCGGCAACAGCGGCGGTGACGGCTTTGGAGGGGAAGATAACTGATCCAAGGGTTTTATTAAAGCGTTGAGGGGTGATCATATTGAATGTTAGTGTCGGTGGTCGGGCCTGGAAGTTTGGCGATAATATAAACACGGATTTAATTATTGCTGGAAAATACAAGTTAAGTATAACTAACATAGACGAGCTATCGAAACATGCTATGGAGGCTTTAATACCCGGTTTCGCGGAAAAGGTTAAAAGAGGAGATATTATCGTGGCTGGGAAAAATTTTGGATGCGGTTCAAGCCGTGAGCAAGCCCCATTAGTTTTAAAGCATATAGGCATAGGTGCGATTATAGCTGAATCATTCGCCCGAATATTTTATAGGAACGCGATAAACATAGGGCTGCCAGCGCTCGAATGTAAGGAAGCATACAAGATAGCGGATGGAGACATCTTGTGCGTGAACCTTGCTGAGGGGTACGTGAAGAACCTGACGCGGAATGAAACCTATTGGGTTAAACCTATTCCGCCAGCCTTACTAGAGATCCTGATTAACGGCGGTCTAGTAAACTATGTTAAAAAATATGGTAGACTACCATGGTAGCTTAAAAGGAAAATGGAGAGAACTGGCGATAATATATTGCTCCCCATTTTTCTCCTATTTTTCTGGAACATATATTTCTTCATCAGGTCTAGGCAGTCTATCCTTGACTGGCGGTAGTGGAGGCCCTCCTCTTTTAGGCTCCGATAAGTAGTAGTAGGCTGTGCTCGAAATATCTAGGGTTAATGTGTTTGCGTGCCCATGCTCAATCGTTACCCTTATGCTCTTATAAAATCTAATAGGGTCTTCAATATAGTAGCGGTAAACAGTCTGTTTTCTCTTCCAAGGCCACTCCTTAGTCCCATTATATAGGATCACGCCGTGATAGGGGGCATTATACTCTTGCTGTGGGCAATAGGCGCAGTTAAACCAGTCTTCTGTTCCAGTTCCATGGATTGATGGAGGCCATTCTTCGCCATCTATGAAGACCATGTCATCTCCCTCACCATACCAGTCGTCTGGGTTCCGAACGAAACAATCTATGTCTAGGTGCGCGCCACAATATATGCCGTTTCCCTCAGCCTCGAGGATAACATAATTATGCTTGCCATCTTTATTGTACCATCTAGGATCCCTCATCATAGTCTCTCTGCTAAACCTTTCCTTATAAGCCCACCCCTCAGTATCAGCTTCACGCCTCCATTGGACATGGAAATAAGCTAAGTCCTCGACCGCCTTAATGGAATCGTAAAGCTCGTAGTCGACATGGAAGTAATGCCAATATTCTTTTTCGCCCTGGTTTTCAACCTCTATAATTGCTCTACTCTTGAACGGCATAGGCCACCAGGAGTTAAACCCTTTTCCATCCTGCGGACTCATTTGAAGCGGCAGAGAGATGAAGTTCTTCCGCATACCATGACCCATACCGAAGAAGTCTCCTATGGGGCACTCAACGCTCGGCTCAGAGCATCCGTCCCAGTAAAACCTTAAGACTATCCTGCGCAGATAATCTTCCTGCGGTATCCCAAGCGTCATCCAGATATGCTTAATGCACGCCGGCCCCTCAATTTCAGCTATAACCTTTCTCTCACCTCCTTTAATCAGCCAAGCATCCATATTTCCTCCAGTCCTATCGTAGCTTGAGATTCTGCGACTTCTATAATTCCTTAAACGTGGGAGAGAAGCCAAACTTGAGAAACCTATCAAATTTAACACCTCTATGATGAATCTAACATCAAAATTTAGGTAATTCTTCCTCTTCCCTTATAAAAGTTCTATCTAAAAGAGGAGAACTGCGCCTCAACCACCATGTATGATGGGAATAAACACTATATCGTCTCCATCCTTAATTTGCGTATCTAAACCATCTAGCACACTTATGTCCTTGCCATTAACAAGCACAATTAT
Organism: Bathyarchaeia archaeon; assembly: GCA_038866525.1. Taxonomy (GTDB): domain Archaea; phylum Thermoproteota; class Bathyarchaeia; order Bathyarchaeales; family DTEX01; genus DTEX01. Next base: position 31,617 of record JAWBZG010000001.1, on the reverse strand, counting down.
GTTGGGGCGCGGATCCCTTAACTCTGGATCCAACAATACGTCTTTTAAGGAGTTTATCTCCTCAAGGATTCTTTCAATAACTTCCCTAAGCCTTAACCCTTCATCCAAATCAAGAGAGACCCTGTCTCTTCCACTAATTTTTTTCAGCATCCCCAGCATCCGGACCTCAACTTTCATATATACGCCCTCTAAAGCGTTTTGATGAGCCCCTACAATTTTAAGATTTTTAGCCCCATTTTTCTTAAAAAGCCGTCAAATTCTTTGCACCCATCCACTTTAAACAGATGGCTTGGGCAATCACAGTCCGAAGAACCGAAATCTTTTATCGGCTCATATAATCTGCTCATTGCTTTCGCCAGTAGGCATTCTTCGGTTTTTGGCGCCACCTTAAAAAACACGTTTTGAATATACACATGTTCATTCTTAAGCAAGTAATCTATATGCCAAAACACCCGCTTCTCCCTACTAAAATGCCTAGCCACTCTCCTTTCCAAGTCGCTTTGAGCCGACCCCACGTACGCATAGAGCCCGCTACTGAAGGTTAGCGTGCCGAGAGAACCAACCCTTACACTTATCTCCTTGCTAACTAAGAGAACTAACACGTATATGCCCCTCGTTTTATCACCCCCTAAAATTTGAGCGCATTTATATTGCGGTTCACGTATATTTATGACGTGCTCAACCGCCTCACAATAAGGAGAGCTGAAAGATCGGATTTAAAAAGGTTATATGAGATAGAGGTTAAATGCTTCCACGAAGACGCCTTTCCGTTCCATTTCATGGAGCGATTTATTAAGGATCCAGAGTTTATGACGTTGGTCGCTGTCCTGGAGAATAAGGTTATCGGCTTCATAGTTGCTTCCATAGAGATTTTTAGGGGAGAACGTGTTGGACACATATACTCCATAAACGTTGAACCCGAATATAGGCGGAGAGGCGTAGGATCATGCCTACTGGAATCAATGGAGGAAAATTTAAGGAAGCGCGGGGCTAAAGCATGTTACTTAGAAGCGCGGAAAGATAATGTTGCCGCCATAAACCTTTACCTTAAGCACAAATACATGATTGTCGGTATTTTAAGAAACTATTACGGCGCTGGAAATGATGGGATAAAATTCATGAAAGTTCTAGAATAGAAGACGATATATAGGCTTTGTATCCTTTAAATATTTTTTGAGCATTTGATGCTTAGGTGATCCAAAATGGTTTATTGTGTAAAGTGTGGTAAAGAGATATCTGAAGATGCAAACTACTGCCCATATTGTGGGACGCAGCAAAAAGAGGTGAAAAGAACAGTCTACGAGGTTTCATCAGACGATTTAATAAGAAGGATTAAGGAGATAATCCATAAGGGAAATGTCACTAGGATAATAGTTAAAAATGAGAGGGATGAAACCCTCCTTGAGATGCCCGTAACGGTCGGCTTGGTGGGCGCTTTATTGGCTCCTTGGGTTGCGGCTTTGGGTGTTATAGCGGCGCTTGTAACAAAATGTAAAATAGTGGTTGAAGAAAAGGAGTAATGGAGGAAGGTTGCATGCTTGAGCTGAAAATTGGTCATAGAGGCGCCAAAGCATATGAGCCTGAAAACACTATACGCAGCTTTAAAAGAGCCTTAGAGCTAGGCGTGAACGCCGTTGAGTTCGATGTGAGAAGAACTAAAGATAATGAGTTAGTGGTTATACATGACGCTGAGGTCGACAGAACAACGAATGGTAAAGGGCTTGTTAGCGAATTAACACTTAAGGAAATCAAGGAGCTGTCTACGGAGAAAGGTGAAAAAATACCAACCTTAGAAGAAGCCCTAGACTTCCTCGACAGAAAAGTGAAGATACTTATAGAGTTGAAGGAGACCGGGATTGAGGATAAGGTTCTAGAGATTGTTAGGAGGAAAGGTTTAGAAGATAACGTGATAATAATCTCATTTCATGAGGAAGCTCTTAGAAGAGTTAGGGAGTTAAGCAGTAGCGTTAAAACTGGTTTAATTTATGTGAAGCATAAGGATCCAATAAAAGCGGCATTATCGCTGAAGGCACAATACTTGTTTCCAATGTATAAGTTTGTCCATTCATCCTTCATTAAAAGAGCCCATGAGAACGGCTTGAAAATAGTCGTATGGACAATAAATACTTCAGAAGAAGCTAAAGAGTATGCTGAAAAAGGGGTTGATGGAATAGCAAGCGATAAACCTGACATACTTAAGGATATAAAATAAGGCACTGTAGTTCTCAAGACTGTTTAATCAGTAGGGTCTTTATCTCAAATGGTCTGATCTCCAACTTAATTTTATTGTCAAGAATTTCTAAAGGTCTTAGTGGTTCCTCCATTAAGTCTGCTTCGTAAACCTCCTTCACATCAAAGTTAAATTGTATTTCCGCCGAACCGCCTTCACCGGAGGCGTCGTAAAACCTAAGTATTAATCCACTTTCTTTCTCAGCCTCCTTAAAGCAGGAAACAACTATGTTGCTTGGCTTAATATTAATGAGGCTCATTTCTTCACCTACGCTGCCGTTTCCCCCTCGATTTAGAACAACGTACGCTATCAGCGGATGGTTCAATTCCCACCCTACTCTAAATGTTAGCGCCCTTCTCCAATCGCCTTTATGCGGATAGAGAGCATACGTTACTTCATGAACTCCTTGATCGGGTTTAGGATCGGGACTATAGCTGGTTCTAACAAGAGTCATTCTAACGGTATTACCTTTCACATCGAACCCATGTTTGCATGTGCTTATGATGCTTAAGCCATATTCGCCATCGGATAAATCAACCCACCTCAATGCAGGGTATTCTGTCCCATCCGGGACTCTTTCAATGTATCCGAAAGGTATCTCAAACGTAGCTCTAGATCTGTTAAGTATAGGTGTGTAGGAAACTTTTAGCATTGGGGCATCAGTTTTATCATCTGCTACCTCCTGCCAGTCGATTAACATGCGGAAATCTATTCGAGGTAAGCCATCATAGAGGCTTATATATTGGGTGATCGCAGAGCTCCTATGCTTCCAAGAAATCTTAATCGTAGCTCTCACGGGACCTTCTTCCACAATCTCCATTTTAGCTCCCTCCACAAGGTTCTCTACACGAGATATTGGTCCAATTATCCACGCGGACATTGGATGCGGCATCTCATATAAGACCTGCATTAAATTGCTGAATACGGGTTTAGTGTGGGGATACCGTTCTTCCTTAAGTACAAACCTCTCATTTACCTTATCATATAAGGTTCTTATCGTTCCTGAAACATTGTTTACCTCAATCTTAAAGTAGTAGTTCTCCAATAGGTTGTGGTGAGCTGATAAGATGGTTTCATCGGAGCGATCGCCCTCAACTATATAGTAGACTTTATAGCCCATTGAGGGCGCGCAAGCCAAGAACAATATTTCGTCTTCATGAATTTGAATTGGCCGCCTTTCCTTACCATCATAGGATATCGCAACAGCATTCTTCGGAAGTAGATGCCTTGGAACCTTCACTCTCACGACATCCACTCTATCCCAAGAGAGAGTGTTGAAGACGATTATAGGTATACCGTCCCTCGAAAACTTTATCTTTCTAGAAAATCTATCCACAGCTGCATTTATGAGGTCTTTAGCAGCCTCAACCGTCTCACGGTAGAGCTCCCTCGGATACACGTATGCTTCAGAGCTCCCGCTACCATCGAGAATATCGTGAAATTGATTGAAGAGAACATTTAACCATAACTTTTTAAAGGAGTTTCCGCCGCTGGATCCCGTTATAACATGCATTTTCTCAGAGTCGATTAGCATAGATTCGCATAGCCTATTGTACTTCTTTATGTCTCCATGCGTAGTATAGCATCCATCAAAGGTAAACTGCAGCTCATCGCTAATAACTGGTATGAATAAATCTCGCTCCTCAATCTCCCTCCTCAATTCATTAAAGAATTCATGCGTCGAACTGAAAACTATATCCGGCAGAGTGGGCTTTTTCCGCATCTCATACGCGTTCTCAATATCATCTATTGTAGCTCCACCACCGTGATCTCCCGCTCCGTAAACAAACATGCTGGTTTTAAGACCATAACGCTCATAAAGGTCTAGGGCTAGATCCACAATATTTCTTGGCGCCACAAAATTAATGTAGACGCTTGTGAAGGCTAAGACCCTTGAGCCATCAGGCCCCTCCCACCAGAATACAGGGTGACCTTTACTGCAACGCATAAAATAATAGTATTTTACACCGAATTTCCTAAGTATTTGTGGTAGAGTCCATATGTGTCCGAATGTATCCGGCTCCCAGCAGACTTCCGGCTCCACGCCGAATTTATCGCGGATATAATGTTTTGCGTATAGAAATTGTCTTAGCAGCGCCTCTGTACCAGCCATGTTTAAATCTGCTTCAACCCACATAGATGCGGTTATATCCCAGTTCCCTCTATTAACATGCCGCCTTATCCTCTCAAATAGGTCTGGGAAATTCTCCTCAACAACCTTATAGGTTATCGCCTGGCTCTGGGAGAAATGAAAGTCGCTGTACTTATCCATTAAGTCCACCATTGTGGAAAAAGTGCTCTTAATAGTGTTAACGGTGTCCTCCCAGGGCCAAAGCCAGTTCATGTCTATATGGGCGTGAGCTACCAGGTGAACCTTAAACTTTTTAGCTTCGGTAGAAAGAGGTGAAAGCTTCATTCTAATCCTATCGATCTCATCTAACAGGCGTCGGAAGCTTCCTTTAATGGCACTGAGGTCAAAATCTTCCAAAATTTTTTCCGTTAAATCTCTATTTAAGGTTCTTGCGAACCTTATTTCCTCAATGAAAGATTCTATCTCAAATGCAACCTTCTCAACATTGCTGTAAGTTACGTAAAACTGCGGCACTTCAACCGGTTCATGTTTTGGAAATACGTGTACCGCTATAACGTATGTTCTTCCAGGCTCTACTTTCTCGTCCAGAATTATTCTTGGTCTGAGCTCTAACCAGTAGTCTGCGCTTAAAACACGTTCTCCATTAATGAATAGTTCGCTTTTATTGAGTATCGCTGAAGAATAAAGTTTTACAGTGGATCCTGAAACCTCTATTCCCTCAACTTCTTTTGGAACAGATACTTTGCATCTAAACCACCCTCCGCCTCTCCGCGCATCAAATATTGTTGGCAGGTTAATCTGCTGCCATTGTGAGTCATCAAAGTTAGGATCGTAGGCTTCTGGGGCTTCGCCCTGATAAAATTTCCAGGAGAGTTGACTTCTGTATTTAATTAAACTTTCATGTCTTTCCTTTAGACTTTTAATGACCTCTTCAAATATGCCTGAATCACCACCCATAGGCGGCTTTTCACCCACTTAGGAGCAAATTATTCGGGGACATTCATCCATCTGCCCTTCTCCGCCGACTCTAATATCGCCTCCATAATCTCTTGACACTTTAGTCCGTCATAGAAGGTTGCGCCTAGAGGTGCAACCGGCTTATCATTAACTATGCAATCTATGAAATGATAGATTTCATGGACGAAAGTGTGCTCCCACCCAATTATGTGACCATGAGGCCACCAGTATTCGATGTATGGATGCACCGTCTCCGTAACTAGGATATTCCTGAAGCCCATTCTGTCCGCGGGGTCTTTCCTCGAGTAAATTTCCAGCTCATTTAGCCTCTCGAGGTTGAAGCATATCGTGCCCTCTGTACCGTGGATCTCTATCCTCTGGTAGTTTTTCCTACCAGCGCAGAACCTTGAGGCCTCTAGGCTGCCTATTGCTCCACTCTTAAATCTAACGAGCGAGATGAAGACATCGTCGACATCAACTTGCCCCTTCTTTGAAGGGTCTTCTGGCAGTGGGCGCTCCTTAATGAATGTTTCCGTCATACCGCAGACTGAGGATATTTCGCCGACAAGGAACCTGGCCAAATCTATTATATGTGAACCCAAGTCTCCTAAAGCTCCCGCCCCAGCTATATCTTTGCGAAGCCTCCAAACTAGCGGGAAGTTGGGATCCATAATCCACTCCTGTAGGTAGACTGCTCTAAACTGCAGAATCTTTCCAATATAGCCCTCTTCAATAAGTTTTTTAGCTAGCCTTATTGCTGGAACAAAACGGTAGTTGAATGCTGTCATATGTTTAACTCCGGCTTTCTCAGCCGCCTTATACATTTCTTCCGCCTCTTTCACAGTTGTTGCCAGAGGCTTCTCGCAGAGGACATGTTTCCCGCTCTCAGCGGCTTCTATGATTGGAGGAGCATGCATGTTGTTCGGTAATCCATTATCGACTAGCTCAACATTTTCATCTTTAATTAGCGCTCTCCAATCAGTATAGTATTTCTCGAAACCGTATCTTCTAGCAGCCTCAGCGACCGCCCTCTCAGTTCTACCGAATATAGCCACCAACCTTGGTTTCGCTGGTGGAGGATAGAAGAATATTGGCATCTTTATATACGCGTTTGCATGGGCTTTACCCATAAATGCGTAGCCAAGTAAGCCAACGCCGATCTCTTTGATCTCCTTTAATTCACCTACAACCTTACCCATTCTTACGAAACCTACTTCCTTCTCCTCCGCCATTCGACCCTCACCACCAAACCTTCTCCAACGGAGCTTTAATAATTAGAGGCTTTAAGAAAGCTATGCATTTCTCGCAGCCGTCTTCTCGGCTCATAACCGGATCCTCATGCTCATAGCTTAACACATAATCATATCCAACTTCTACAAAGGCGGTCAGTATCCTCTTCCAGTTTATGTCGCCCCAGCCGACAACCCGGAACCTAAAACCTCTATCCGGTCTACGCCACGGACCGGTGGGTATGCAACCGGATATTGGAAGGTTCTCTTTGACGAGCTCGGCATCCTTTGCATGCGCATGATAAATCCTATCGCCAAATTTTTTGATGAATATTACTGGATCGATACCTTGCCAAACTAGATGGCTTGGGTCGAAGTTAAAGCCGAACTCTTTCTTACCATTTATGGCTTTAATTGCGCGTTCAGCCGTTTCAATATTATATGCCTGCTCCTGCGGGTGGACCTCATGCGCAAACTTTACGCCATGAGCTGCGAAGTGATCTAGGATTTCACCCCAACGCTCAGCGAAGACCTCAAAACCCCTCTCAAAAATCTTCTCATATGCTGGTGGAAAGATATACCATGCGCCCCAGTTTGGGGCTCCGATGAAACCGTTTACCACCGGTACATCTAGTGCCGCCGCGGCTTCAGCTGTTTTCTTCATCCGCTCCATACCATACTTAACCTTCTCCTCCGGAGAGCCCTTAAACCATTCATCTGTTGATTCATCGTGAGGCCCTAAAACAAGCTGCCCCTCAAGATGATTGCTTAACGCTGAGATTATTAGACCATATTTCTCCACGGTTCTTTTATATTCGGTTGCGCCCCCACTAAGAATCTTCTCTATATCTATGTGATTACTTCCTTTCCAGGCAGCTATCTCTACAGCCTCATAGCCGAGCTTCGAAACGTACTCTAAGACTTTTTCCAGGCTCAGCTCGTTAAATAGTATTGTGAAGATTCCTATCTTCAAATTAAACCCTCCATTTTTCAACAGAAAATATTTACTGTTGAAACGGTATAAATGTCTTTGTGAACTAAATGTTATCTATATCAACAGCTTCTTCCTCTTCCTGCGCTTCATAGTCTTTCTCTAAGTAGTATCTTTTCGTTTTTATGTCGCAGCCAACTATACCTTTCTCAAAGAGTTTGCGCAGAGATCTAAACACAGCTTTAGGTGTCTTATTTAATCTTTCAGATATCTCCATTAGGGTTAAGGGCTCGGATCTCTTCAGCAGGTTCAAAATTTCATCTTCCAACTTACCCATAGAAGCACACCCACCTTCTATCAAGATTATGGCTGAAAATTTAAATCTTTACTTTTTCAAAACCCCTCATCAACCAATGTTTTCCTTCCATGGAATTCTTTCATCCGTAACTCTTAAATCGACTTAATGGTTAATTTTAAACCCATGGATAAAATAAATATTGCTTTAATCGGATGTGGCGGGATATCTAACGCCCATGTTGCAGGGTTCCGTATTTTAAGCACGCTGGGGCTAAAAGTCTTCAATGTGAAAGCGGTCTGCGATGTCGTTGAGAAAAACGCTGAGGAGAAAGCCAATTTAATCTACTATTTTCAGGATTCAAAACCAAGAGTTTACACGGATATAGAGAGGATGCTAAAAGATGAGAGCCTCGACGCAGTCGACATATGTTTGCCGCATAACTTACATCACATAGTGGCATCCCAATGTTTGGAGAGGGGGCTGCATGTGATTATTGAGAAGCCGTTAGCGATAACTATGAGGGCTGCGAAATATATTATTGGTAAGGCATCGAAGCATAATAGGGTGCTGGCTGTCGCCGAGAATTATAGGAGGGCGCCGAAGGAGAGGGCTTTTTGGTGGGCTGTAAGAGAGGGGCTAATTGGGGAGCCACGTATTGTTTTATGGTCCGCTATGAGCTGGGGTCCCAAACCATGGGGCTGGAGGGAGGACAAGTTTTCTGCCGGTGGAAGCTGGGTCTTTGATGGTGGTGTACATTGGGCAGATCTAGACAGATATCAGCTAAACAGGGAAGCTGTAGAGGTTTTCGCTATGTGCCATACATTTGACCCAGTTAAGGAAGGCGTGAAGGTGACCGTTGACGACATGACGATCGCAATAATAAGGTATGAGGGGAACGTTTTCTCCCAGTGGATCTGGACAAGGGCAACTCCAGCTAAAAGAGTCTATATGCATACTATATGTGGTTCAAAGGGTTCTCTTTCGGACGATGGCATTCACCTAGAAACAGAATATGGTAAGATTGAAACTAGACCCATGGATACGCTTATAGAGGAGATGCGAAGAAATCTTCCCAAAGAAACTCTGGAGAAACTATTTCCGAGGGGGATAACCGACACGTTCGCCATCGAACTATATGATTTCTACGACTCGGTGATCAATAAGAGGAGACCTGAAGTCGACGCTGTTGAAGCGTACAAAGACATGGCTATACCTTTAGGCTTCTATGAGTCGGCTAAGTTGAATAAGCCTGTTAGGGTTAAAGATGTCGAGGATTTGATTGTTGAAGAGTACCAGAAGGAGATAAATGAGAAGCTCTCGATATCATGATCCTCTTCACTCCCCCATTTTTCTTATCTTACATTTTATGAGAATTATGCTAGCCCAGCGTTTTAGAGGGATTAAGATATAGGCATCCATAAACACTTTATAATTTTGGTGGAAGGCGTGGGAAAATGCTCAGTATGTGGCTCCAGCTCACCCTTAATCTCCGGTAATCTCGGTGTATGTTTAAAGTGCATAAGGGAGCGGCCGGAAGAATCTCTCAACGCTGTTAGTAGAGTGCGTGAAGCTTCACGTAGATCGTTTAATTTACCATCAAATGTGCCAAAAAACATTAAGGGTGTCAAGTGCGGTATATGCGGGAATGAATGCATTATCCCTCCTGGAGAAAAGGGATTTTGCGGTCTCTCATATAATGCTGACGGCGCTCTTGTACGTTTAGGTGGAACGCCGGAGAAGGGCGTTCTGGAATGGTATTATGATCCGCTGCCAACAAACTGCGTTGCATGGTGGTTCTGCCCCGGCTGCACGGGAGCTGGTTACCCAAAGTACGCCTACAAACCAACCGCTGAAACCGGTTATATGAACCTCGCCGTCTTCTACGGCGCATGCAGTCTCGACTGTCTCTTCTGCCAAAATTGGCACTATAGGAGCTTGTCTCAAAAACTAAGTCCCTATTTAAGCTGCGAGGAGCTGGCTGACAAAGTTAACCGTAGGGTTTCATGCATATGCTTTTTTGGCGGAGACCCATCGGTTCAAATGCCTCATGCGCTTAAAACTAGCGAGATAGCGCTGAGAAAAGCTGAAGATGAGAAACGCATATTGAGAATATGCTGGGAAACAAACGGAAACATGAGTAAAAGTTTTGCTATAGAGGCAGCTGAGCTATCGTTTAGAAGCGGCGGCATCGTAAAGTATGATTTGAAGGCGTGGAACGAGAACCTCTATAAGGCTTTATGCGGGACCTCGAATAAGCCTACCTTCGAAAACTTCAAAATTATCGGTGAAGAGTACTTTGGGGAGAGGCGGGAGGTTCCAGTTTTAACTGCAAGTACCCTTCTCGTCCCAGGGTATGTAGATTCCTTAGAGGTTGAGGAGATAGCTAAGTTTATTGCAAGCATAGATCCAGACATCCCATATACCTTGCTCGCGTTCTATCCGCAGTATATTATGAGTGACCTACCAACCACCAGCAGGAGGCAAGCTTATGAGTGCTATAATGTGGCTAAAAAATACCTTAGGAGGGTGAATATAGGGAACATCCATCTGCTCTATTAAACCCTAGAAATTACGGATAGCGTTTTGTTTTAAATAGATCATTTTTCTATCCATGAACGGAGCATAAATCGACTCGCTTCGAACTGCCGAAGCATTTTTGGACATAAAACATGTCTATCAGCATGAACTCAAGAAATATTTTATCCCCTAGAGAACGATTCCCACATAAAAATAGTTTGAGGCTTCCTGAGAAGTGGTCTTTCCGCACTATGGCTCCTCCTTCTATCCAAAATTAGATTCCTAGAGATTTTGGATTGGAAAATGAGGGATAAAGATTTATTTAATCTTCAATATACTAGTAGGCTCTCATCCCACATTTTCAATAGTTTATCGCAGGCGCTCTTAATTTCCGGTTTTCGACTCCTTTCCCTCAATTTCTTAAGGAACTCTATGCGCTTCTCAAACGACTTAAGTTCAAGCATGCCCTCATGATAAGACTCCAAATGCTCCATCTCAACCTGCATCTTCATATAGTATGCTTCTTGTATAAACCTGCTGGCGGCGTCAACAGGGTTCTCGACAGTGTATTTATTCGCCCATATCGTTGCCTCGGAAACCCTTAGCTGCGTAAAACCGTCAATCTCCTTTATACAGCGAATATATGTTTTCAGGAAGTTATAGTAGCCAGCAGCCTTAACAAGTTTAAGAGCCCGCCGCACCATCTCCTTAAAGCTGGAACTACCCTCAATTTTTAAACGATAACTTCTCTTAGTTGGCTCCACTTTCCCTCCCACCAAGATATCTCAAATAAATCTCCCAATTATCTTTTTACGGAAACTTATGAATAGCTCCCTAAGATTGCCCCCGCTGCAAAACAATAAATATTTGCCTAAGAAAAACTAAAAATATTGTGACGCTGGGAAGGAGGCTTAATAAATGCTGGATTTCACTAAGATTAAAACTTATCCGTTGCTCCAAAGGAAGAATCTGGTCACGCTTAAAGACATGATAGATCCAATGTCTCCTCCCAAACCCTTCAGAAACCTAGACTTGGATAAAATTGCGGAGAGCATAGTTAGAGCGCGCAGAAATGGCGCCCACGTAATATGGATGATGGGCGCTCACGTTATTAAGTCGGGTTTATCCCTAATCATAATAGATCTTATGAGGAGAGGTGTTATAACCCACATAGCCTCTAATGGCGCCGTGACAATACATGATTTTGAGATAGCGTTAATAGGTGAGACGAGCGAGGATGTTGCGACAAGTATTGAGGATGGAACTTTTGGGATGGCTGAGGAGACCGGTCGCCTGATAAATTTAGCGGTGCAGCGTGGCGTTCATGAGGGTCTAGGATATGGGGAATCGCTTGGGAAAATGATTGCTGAAAATGAGGAATTTAAGTTTAAGGAGTACAGTGTTCTATACCATGCCTATAAACTTAGGATACCATTTACGGTTCACATAGCTTTGGGGACGGACATTATCCATCAGCACCCCAAATGCAACTTCGCTGTTCTAGGTGAGGCGAGCGGAAGAGACTTCAAAACCTTCGTGGAGACAGTAACTCAGCTGGAAGACGGCGTCTTCTTAAACTTCGGCTCAGCTGTTATAGGGCCGGAAGTCTTTCTCAAAGCGATATCGATCGCTAGAAATCTGGGATTTAGGGTTACAAATTTTACGGCGGCGAATTTTGACCTTAAGCCGATAGATGATTATGTGCGCCGGAGGAGTAAGGATGACCCAGACTACTATTATCGCCCATTAAAAAATATAGTTCAGAGACCTACATCGACTGGGGGTGTTGGTTTCCATGTGACAGGAGATCACGTCGTGACCATTCCAAATCTTTACCACTTGATTTTAAGTAAAATTGGTGGGGAAACATTTAACCTGCCAAGCAAAGCATCACTAGTACATTCGCCGGAATTACACTTGAAGGAAATCGCTCAAAACTATCCTGAAGTGGAGGATATAGCCAAAAGATTTATGGAGGAAAATCCGCATCTAAGGCATTTACTGGGGGATTTAATTAAAGCCTATAGAGCCTTAAACAGATGCTTTGAGACCGGTGGCTCACTCTTCATCTGCGGTAACGGTGGAAGCTTCGCGGACGCCTTGCATATATCGGCTGAGCTCTTAAAATCGTTTAAAATGAAGAGGCCGATCCCTCCTCATAGAAGGAAGATGTTTAATGATTTGCCGTTGGGCGGGCTTATAGCTGACAGCTTGGAGGAGGGACTACGTGCAATAGTTTTGGGTGCAAACCACTCGCTTACGAGCGCTGTTGAGAACGATAATCCGACAAGGAACATGGCTTTCGCTCAGGAACTATATGTTCTTGCGAGACATGGGGATGTTTTACTCGGCATAAGCACTAGCGGAAACGCTGAAAACGTCTTCTACGCCGCGGTGACAGCTAAAGCCCTAGGATTAACTGTTATAGCGTTGACCGGTGAAAGCGGCGGCAGACTTTCTGAGGTAGCTGATATAGCGATAAAGGTTCCTGCATCAGAAACAAGCCGCGTGCAGGAGATGCATTCAATTATTTATCATGCCCTCTGCGAGATGCTTGAGGTTTCTCTCATCAGGAGAATCCGGGATGGGTAGGCTTAAGCGCTCTAGACTTGTAGAGATACTTGAATCCTTCAAGGATCTAAGCGCCATTGTCGTCGGGGACTTTGCCCTCGACGTCTACTGGTATGCTGATATGACCATGTCGGAGCTTTCCCGCGAAACACCCCGCTACACGCGTCCAATAGTTAGGGAGATATATTCTCCAGGAGCTTCTGGAAATATATCGTGGAATCTGAGGGATCTAGGTGTAAGGAACGTTTACGCGGTTACAGTTATTGGAGAAGATTGGCGCGGTCAGATATTAGTTGAGCGGCTGAAAGACATAGGTGTGAGAACCGAGTACATGATCCAATCGCCCGATAGGGTTACACCATCTTACATTAAGCCAATCCTATGCGGTTTCGACTCTCAGCAGGAGGATTCTAGGCTCGACTTCATAAACCTTAAACCAATCTCAAGCGATCTTGAGGAGCATCTCATAGATAATATTGAAGACTTAATTAGCGTGGTTAACGCAGTAATCGTGGAGGATCAGATGAGTAAAAATGGGGTAATAAGCGATTATGTAAGGCAGTCTCTCATAGATCTTGCGGGTGAAAATCCTGAAAAAGTTTTTGTTGTGAATTCTAGGGAGAGGATAGGGCTCTTTAAGAACATGGTTTTGAAACCTAATAAGATTGAGGCTGTAAAGGCTTTGTATCCGTTTAGAGAACCCTCAGAGGTTGAGATAGACGAGCTGGTAATTATGGGAAGGGAACTTTTCAAGAGAGCGAACCGCCCAGTCTACATAACTTTAGGCGAGAAAGGAGCTCTCCTAATAGATGAAGAAGGGCATAGTCACTTGCCCGCAGCCCCAACGAAACCTCCCATTGACCCAGTAGGGGCCGGTGATACCTTTATATCGGCTATTGGAGCAAGTTTAGCCGCCGGGGCAAGTCCGCTTGAAGCTGGAATCATAGCCAACATAGCTGCCAGCGTTATTCTCAAGAAATTGAATATTACTGGAACAGCCTCCCCGAAAGAGATTCTTGATAAATTTGATGAAATATCTAAGGGTGATGAGTGGCCGTGAGCTTATGGATGGAGATAGTTAATCCTACAGTTGAGCTGCGGCTCGGTAAAATTAAGTATGCGTTGATAGATTTTGATGGAACAATATCCATTATTAGGCAGGGGTGGGAAAATGTTATGGCTTCGATGATGATTGAGATGATCTGTGATAGTAGACCTCCAACCCCGGAGATAGAGGCAGAGGTTCGAGCATACATCGACTACTCTACTGGCATGTTGACTATAAAGCAGATGGAGTGGCTTGCTGAGGCAGTGCGCCGATACGGCATAAGTAGGGAGCCTAAAAGTCCATTTGAATATAAGCGGATATATAACGAGAGGATGCTCTCCTATATTGGAGACAGAATTAAGGCATTAATTAGCGGGGAAATAAAGCCTGATGAAATGATGATTATGGGGGCGAGAGACTTTCTGGAGGGACTCCATAGGCGTGGCGTAATCATGTATTTGGCTAGCGGGACGGATCATGAATATGTTTTAAGAGAAGCTTCAGCCCTAAATATAATGCAGTACTTTAAGGGTGGAATATATGGGGCGCTTGATCATACTGAAGAGCATGCGAAAGAAAAGATAATACAGAGAATTCTAGATGAGAATAAGTTGAGCGGAGATGAGCTGCTAGTTGTGGGGGATGGCCCCGTTGAGATTAGGAGCGCGAAAAGTAGGGATGCGATAGCGCTTGGAGTTGCATCGGACGAGGTTAATAGACATGGTTTAAACCTGAGAAAGAGGGAGAGACTTATCGGCGCTGGCGCGGACATCATAATACCGGACTATACGAGATATGACGACTTAATATCGTTCCTCTTCGGTGAAAAGAATAGAGGAATGAAGCCCAACTCGGTTTAAAGAAGCCTTATCCCGCTTTCTCTAACCCTAGAGTATCTCAAAGACCATTTTCTCCAGATCCTTACCTTTTTCCTTCAGGTCTAGTAACGCATCAATGTCGATTATATGTAGGCAAGTTTAAAGGCGATGTAGAATAAAACTGGAATGTCAGTTTCAGATTCTTTTTATCATCCTCGTCCATTTTCCAAGGGTTAAGGTTTCAATGAAGCCTCTCTTCACGTAGAACTCTTTTGCAGGAATATTTTTTGCTCCAACCCATAGACCCATCATCTTCCGTCCCTTTCTCCTCGCATAGTTAACTGCTTCCTCAATTAGTAGGCTTCCTATTCCCCTTCCCCTATAGCATGGATGAACGAAGAGCTCATGGATTTCACCTAAAATCTCGCCCTCAAAGTGGCTAAACCAGTTTGTGTCACACGCTATGAAGGCGATAGGCTCATTCAGCTCAACCATGAGGAAACCTTCGGGATCCCTTCTAAACAGCCACTTGAAATAGTCTTTTACATCTCCCCTATTAGTGTACGCGTATTCTTCAAGCCCTCTATAAGATTCCACATATAGCTTGACAAAAGAGTTGATGTCACTAGGCTTCACAGCCCTAATTTTCACAATAACTTTTTTATCGTCTGCGCTTAAAAATCTCTCGATGGATGCTATCTCTCTCCTCGAAAGATTGGCTAAAATAGAGTCTTACTCTGGAAGAGAGGGGGAGATGGCATCTTTCATCCTAAGTTATCTAGAGTCCTTAGGCTATGAAGCCCTTATTGATTGCTCTAACGTCTTAGTTTTACCCGAAAAGGAGTTCATTATTGCGACCCATATGGATACGTTTAGACTTCTGTCCCAATTCACATTTGACGGCGAATACGCTTATGGGACAGGTGTTTGCGACGCTAAGGCGAGCATAGCGGCTATTCTCCTAGCCTTAAAGAGGATTGGTTTTAAGGAGCTCAATTTCGGCGTTGCTTTCTTTTGCGATGAGGAGGGTGACGGTAGAGGCTCAATGGATTTCTGTAGGAAATATAAGCCTAAAATGGCGGTCGTTATGGAGCCAACCGATATGGCGATAGCGAATATACAATATGGTGGGTTAGAGATCACTGTTAAAGCTAGGGGGATTGCAGCTCACGGTGCAACACCACATATGGGTAGGAACGCCATAGAAGAATGCATTAAGGCGGTATCGAATCTTATGGGTATTGATGAGGCAATTATCTCAGTACAGTATATAAGCGGTGGCAGCCCAGAGGACTTCGCGATCCCCGAGGAATGTGAAGCAAGGGTTGAACTAATCTTTAAACCAGAGATTGAGGTTGAAGAAATTTTAGCGAAAATTAGGGGAATTTTACGCTCCGAAAACCTCGAAATTATTGTTAAAGAGGCTTATAATGGTTTTATAGGCTCTAAGGTGCCTGAAATATTAAGGGACGCAATAAACATTGTCGGTTATACGGCTAGATTCTCCAATATGCCATCTTGGACCGATGCAGTCAACCTACATGAGCACGCTGGTTGCGATGTAGCCATTTTCGGGCCGGGTGAATTACACCTCTGCCACACGAGAAATGAACGTGTAAGGATAAGAGATATTATACTGGCTGCAGACACTTTAGTGGCATTAAATAATTTGCTGGAAAAGGGCGCACCTTTAGATCTGTATTAAAGGTGCTTCCTTATCGCTTACTTTCACATCGCTTCTTTAATCCTTTGTTGTAGCGTTATCTTCCGGGTTTAACTTTTTTATGCCAATGAGTCCAATAGGATCTTTCACTGCTTGAATCGGGAAGGGGCGCTTCATAGAATATACGTATGGTATCGCTATGTCCACTTTATCGCTCTCCTGTATTGCCTTAATTATTCTTTTTGTTAATTCATACATTATCCGTGGTCTCTCTGTCGCAATAGTCATGAATCTAAGTCTCATGAATACCCCATACCAGTCGGAGACATCTGCGCGGATATATGGCTCCTGACCAGTTGCCTTTATAATGTCCGCAGTAACCTCTTTCGCCGCATTTAGCAATATTCTCTCGGCTTCATCCCAGTCGGAGTCAAACGTGATCCTCAAGACAAATTCGTCCAGTATGTAAGCTGGACCAGATTCAGATTCGCCTTTACTGAACCTCTCCCGAAACATCTCAATGAGTTTTTCCTGCTCTTTAGGCGTATAATTGATGATCAATGTGCCGAAGAGCATAGCGTTCGGTATTAAAATTGTTCTGTTCACTGGCTCT
Source organism: Bathyarchaeia archaeon (assembly GCA_038866525.1). GTDB lineage: Archaea > Thermoproteota > Bathyarchaeia > Bathyarchaeales > DTEX01 > DTEX01. Next base: position 14,650 of record JAWBZG010000001.1, on the reverse strand, counting down.
TCGCTTCCAACCGACCCACCTACCTGATTTAATATTGTATACAGTGGGGTGACAGCGACAACGTCGCCAACTAGACCATAGGATGGCAGTTGAACCCTATCGCCAACGCTGAAGGGTCTAATAATCGAAATCAGGAGCCAGCCGGCTATTCCAGTTATAGGCGCCTGCAGCGACCATCCCAGAAACATTCCTCCGAAAGCCGCGAAGACTGAGCCGAGAGCTCCAAGCGAAAACCAATCACTTAAAACGGATAGTATTCCAGCTAGAACCAGGCACGCTTTAATAACGTTATTGATCATAACTACTTCGCCTTCTTTAGCGCCAGCCCTCAACATCGCCGACTTTATTAGCAGCGAAATGAGTAAGTAGCCTATTGTAAGCCCAGTGAATAAGGCTAGGGCTGAAATAAACCTCGCCGCATAATGCTCGCTCACCAAGAAAGCGAGGATTTTCGATCCGCCAAGCAAATAGTACCATAAGACAATGAAAAGGGTAGCAGTCACTATTATGAGCGTTAATTTTCCCCGCATAACTATCACAAGCCCGCAAATATCATAATTATTGATAGAAATCTTGAGAAAACATACTTTTATCTTTTCCTCTAATAAAAATTTCTGCTTCCCTCACTAAAGTGAAGCGATTATAGAGATATTTGGCTGAAGAAATCAGTGTTAAGCCAGGCTAACTGTGAATTGATCACTGAAAGATGGTTTGTAAACATCATCTCCCCTAAACCTCAAATAGATTTTAAATCGGCTCCCGACTTTGAATGGTCTTAACCCTCCTATTGTGAATGAGCCGGATTCATCCGTGATCCCGTAGGCGAGCATCTTATCATTTCTAAAGACTCTAGAATCATATACTTCTATTCTGGCCCTCCCTACACCTTCACCAGTAAGAGCATCAACGAGCTTGCCAGCTACAGAGAAACCTGGGTTTCGCGAGAACCCTGATATTTTATCGATAATTATACGGCTCTCTCTTCTATATGCGTAGAGCCTCGGAGGCGAGCCTTTTGGCTGCGCGTATACTTCTCTATCCTCCACATAAATCTTATAGTAGTATTCGGCTTCGTATAATGGTTTAAATGGCACAATTATCCTTTCGCTTGAGAGAGGAGGGAGCGTCACAACATGCTTAGACCACTTCACGCTAGCATCGGGGAGAAGTCTACTGCTCTTGAATATCGCCACCTTAATTAAACCTATTGTAGACCGCATTCTCAATGGGTTCTCGACAATAACTCTCACAAATACCTGGTCGTATACAAGGCATCGTGAAATCGTTTTCCCCGAGGAATCTATCCATTCAGAAGCCTTATATTCTAGTGGAGAGCCGACCAACCAATGCACCACCAATGTGGCTTTAAAGCCTTTTCATGGCAGGCATGCATAGATAAGGCAGCATGCAATCGCCAAAAATGCTCCAGCTAAGCCCCAAACAACCCATTCTGACGTAAAGATCTGTGGAAAGATCTCGGTCAACGCTGGGAGAACGTAAGCATAAACTAGATTAGCCGCCACACCTAAAATGAAGCCCGTAAACCCAACTATTATTATTGCAAACATCATTTTAAGTTTCTGACCCATATGCGACCCTTTCCAGCGCTATTCTCATGCAGGTTTCTTTCGACTTAATCGCTTCTAATATGGGGCGATATTTTAAATTATACATTATCGGAGCATTTACGTGGATAATATGCTGTGGATCTAGGAGAATATCAATAAAGATCGTTGCTGCGTGTTTAATATATTATGCTCGATATATTTATATGCTCACCTTAATACATATATTATTTGGGGGCAAATATGCCTGTTCAAAGGTTCAGGATAACACCTACATGCAAAAGCGCATTATTCAGGGCTAAGAGATGGTTTTACTCCACATTTTACACAGGGGTTCCAGCCGAAGTAAGGGAGGAGAATAAAAAGGTTTGGGTTGATTTAGCCGCTAAGCTTGTCGAGGAAATAAATAAGCGTAACGCCACGGATAAGCCGGCAAGGCTCACAATAAACTATGAGACCGGACCGAAGGGGGAGTTTAAGCCGCTTTCGGCGACGATAGAAATTATGGAGATAAGACCTTTAGAAACCCTCACAATATTCGTATCGAAAGAGGAAGAGAAAAAGAAGTTAAAGACGGAGCTAGAGGAGCTTATTAAGAGGGCGAAGGAGCTTGGGCTAAGCTTAAAGGATCTTGAGGAGATTTCATAACAAACATTTCAAAATGATACGTTCTCTAAAATCCTCAGCTCTTATTTATGGTATGCTGACAAAAATATTGGGACGTAAAATAAAGACATCGCAAATCATTTAAGGATATTAATCTACTTATTTTTATCAGCGGGTGAAAACATGTCTGAACCAGAGTTAAAAGAAGTTGGTAAAGTGACTCACTACTTTACCAAGATAGGTGTTGCCGTAGTTAATTTAACCGATACTTTATCTGTTGGCGATAGAATTCTCATAAGGGGTACGACGACAAATTTTGAGCAAACTGTTGAATCAATGCAAATAGAGCATAAAAATGTGAATGTTGCATATGGTGGGCAGAGTATAGGGCTTAAAGTCAACCAGAGGGTTAGGGAAGGCGACAGAGTCTACAAAATACTTTAGAGCTTTAGAAATAGATAAAGCAGAATACTCTGAGTTAAGCGCGGTCTTTTAATCCTTCCACTAACTACTTTTTTAGCTGTGTTTCACGCTTAACTTGAGGTAACAGATGATGGGTGAGAGGCTTATAGGATATAAAGGACTAGCTCTAAAGATTCTACTAGAATCTGGTGTCGAGATCGGGGATTTGATACGCATAGTTAGGGGGAGCGATATCTTTGAAGGTATTTTGATACCCAGATCAGAGTACAGTGATGACCGACATATCGTGATAAAGATTAAGTCTGGCTACAATATTGGAGTTGAAGTTACACCGGAAACTAAAATAGAAAAAATCTCTTCAGAAGCAAAGCCAGCGTTTATCCCTCCACCGCCACCCGAGCAGAAAATAGGTCTGCCGAGAGTCGCGATTTTAAGCACTGGTGGAACGATAGCTAGCCGCGTTGATTATAGGACTGGTGCGGTTAGACCAGTTATATCAGCAAGCGATCTTTACAGTATTGTTCCAGAACTGTCGGAAATAGCTGTCATTGACGCAGAAATACTCTTCAGCACCTTTAGTGAGGATCTAACTCCGAAGCATTGGTCAGCTATGGCTGAAGCTGTCGCCAAATATATAGCTAAAGGTGTTCAAGGCGTCGTGATAACCCATGGGACTGATACGATGGGTTATTCGGCTGCGGCTCTAAGCTTCGCTCTACAGAATCTTCCGGTCCCGGTCATATTGGTTGGTGCTCAAAGGTCTGAGGATAGACCCAGCTCCGACGCAGCCCTCAATCTCATAGGTGCGGTTTCAGCCGCCTCAAGAGCGCCATTCGCCGAGGTGGCTGTCGCCATGCATGAGACACCGTCAGATGAAGCTATAGTTTTACATAGAGGGACAAAAGTAAGAAAGTGTCACACCAGCCGTAGAGATGCCTTTAAGACGGTAAATGCTAAGCCTCTGGCTAAAGTTATCGCTAATAACATTTACATGCTTGTGGAGAATTATCTGCCCAGAGACCCCGGCCGCAGCCTTATATTGAAGCCAAACTTTGATGAGAGGGTTGCGCTAATAAAATTTTATCCAGGCATGGACCCCAAGATTATTGATTGGCATGTTTCAGAAGGCTATAGGGGGATAATTTTTGAGGGGACGGGATTAGGGCATGTCCGCAGAGAATGTTTTCCGGCGATTAAGAGAGCCATTGAGAGTGGAGTTGTTGTCGCTATGACTTCACAGTGCATATGGGGGCGGGTGAACATGAACGTCTACTCTAATGGTAGAGATCTCCTAGCTATGGGGGTAATCCCGCTGGCAGATATGCTTGCTGAAACCGCCTTAGTTAAAATGATGTGGTGCTTAGCACAGACAAAAGACCTAGAGGAAGTAAAAAGGCTTATGTTGACAAATATCGCAAACGAATTTTCTGAGAGAACAGTTGAGCCCGTAGAAATCCCAAAAATTTAGAATTGTGATTAAGCCTTAAAGGAGTGGTTTAGGAAGTGAATATAGATTATGAAGAGCTGGGGCTTAAAGTTGGTTTAGAATGCCATCAGCAGCTCGCAACGCGTGAGAAGCTATTCTGTAAGTGTCCCCCTCAGCTATTTAAGGGAGAACCCGAGATACTGTTCATTCGAAGGCTAAGGCCAACTCAAAGCGAGCTCGGTCAAATAGATCCGGCAGCCTATTTCGAGTTCCAGAAGGGTGTGAAGATAATTTATGAGGCTGATAGTAGAACATCTTGCCTCGTTGAGATGGATGAGGAGCCGCCTCATGAGCTTAATCGCGAAGCTCTGGAAATAGCCTTAATAATCGCGCTAATGATGAACGCTAAGCCTGTAGATGAGATTTATGTTATGCGTAAAATCGTCATAGATGGATCAAATACAACGGGCTTCCAGAGGACATGCGTTGTCGCATTAAATGGCTCGATAAAGGTCGATAACAAGATAATACCAATACAGCACGTAAGTCTCGAAGAAGACGCTGCAAGGAAGATGGGTGAAGAGGGTCTTCTGGTGCGATACAGGATTGATAGGTTGGGCATACCCCTCGTTGAGGTTACAACTGGTCCAGTTATAAGCACGCCAGAGGAGGCTGAGAGGGTTGCGCTTGCGATAGGCAGGATATTGAGGGCTACGAGGAGGGTTAAACGCGGCATTGGAACGATAAGACAGGATCTAAATATATCCATTGAGGGAGGAGCCCTAGTTGAGATAAAGGGCGTTCAGGAGCTCGAATTAATCTCCAAGGTTATTGAGTATGAAGTGCAGCGTCAACTGAACCTCCTAAAAATCCGCGATGAATTAAGGAGGCGGGGGCTTAAGGACGAGGATTTGAGGGAGGAATTCTTCGAAGTAACCGAAGTCTTTAAGAGCACCGAGTGCAGGGTGCTGCAAAGAGCTATAAGCCAAGGAGCAAAGGTGTTTGCTGTTAAATTACCCAAGTTTTCAGGTTTACTTAGCTTTGAGCTTATACCGGGCTTAAGGTTCGGCGGCGAGCTCTCTGATAGGGCAAAGTTTTGGGGCAGGGTGGGAGGTATACTCCACACTGACGAGTTGCGGTCCTATGGTGTTTCAGACGAGGAGATACGTGAGTTAAGGCGGCGGGTAGGCGCCTCCGAGGAGGACGCTGTTGTTCTAGTTGCAGATAAGATTGAGAACGCTACGGACGCTCTTAAAGCTGTTCTGGAGAGAGCCCGCGAGGCATTGAGAGGTGTACCGGAGGAGACGCGTGCAGCTAATCCTGATGGAACAACGAGATATATGAGGCCTAGACCCGGAGCCGCGAGAATGTATCCGGAAACAGACGTGCCCCCTGTGAAGATCACCGAAGATTATTTGGAGAGGTTGAGGAGGTCCCTGCCAGAGCCCCCGGAAGAAACTGTTAAGAGGTTGATGGACAGCTATAGGATAAATGAGAAGTTGGCTAGGCAGCTCTCTGACTCGGACTACATTGACCTTTTTGAGACAATAGTTAAAGAAACCGGTGTCGCGCCCACCGTTGTAGCTGCGACATTAACGGAAACATTTAAAGCTTTGAGGCGGGAGGGAGTGAATCTCGACGTTATATCGGATGATCAGATAATCGAAATGTTTAAGCTAGTGGGCTCCGAGAAGACTTCGAAGGAATCCATTCCAGATATAGTGAGGTGGCTGGCGAAGCATGAGGGCGCTACGCCAGTTGACGCTATAAGGGAACTTGGATTAACAATGATCTCGGAAGATGATCTCAAAAGACTGGTAGGGGAATATCTTGAGAAGAACAGGAATTTGGTGGCGGAGAGGGGGATGGGGGCGCTTGGCGCTTTAATGGGCATTATAATGAGGGATTTAAGAGGCAGAGTTAAACCAGAAGCAGTTAACAGAATGCTTAGGGAGAAAATATTAGAGGAGCTTGAAAGAATCAAGGAATAATTAAAGTTTTTATGGTTGCGGGGACAGATTAAAATGTAGCCTTAAACAGTAAAGTGAATTTAAGGAAGTGGGTTATTTATTGGGGAAGGTTCGGGCTGAAATCAATACATCTTTCGGTAAGATAGTGATTGAAGGTTCTACTGCCAACGAGTTAATTGAAATTATGAGATCCCTCCCCGAGGATTTCGTTAATGAAGTTGAGCATATGGTTTCAGTTATGTTCTCACGGAATAGGGGTAAAAATTTTAACGATGTAGTTAAGATCACGGAGGATGGACCAATTTTAGTCCTAGATGATATTAAAGCGATCACGCAGTATGAAGCCATCGCTTTAATTTTATACTTTTCAGAAAACAGGTGTAATAAGCCTTCGAACATTAGATGTCTCTTAGAGCGCTCCGGAATAAATCTACAGGTTTCCTCCAGGATAAATGAGATGGCTAAGCGTGGCTTAGTATTTAAACCATCTCCGGGAAGGCCTGAATGGGCTTTAAGCCCAAAAGGTGAGCGCTGGATCGAGGAGGAAGTCCTTCCTAAGATCAGGAAAAATCGTTAGGTTCATTTTCAGTTTTCTCTTGGAAATACTCGTCATATGCTTTGAGCATAGCTTTAATGTACTCTTTTAACATGTTGGGCGTTATTTCCGGGGTTATGGTTAAATTTATCGATATGTTCGCTCTGGGTTCAGCAGCAATCCCGATAGGTGTTGAGATTTTCCCCCTAGCCTTCTTTGCAATCTGCCTGGCGATCTTGACTTCTCCGGGCGCGGCAACTTTTTTCGGCTGAGATGGTTTTATAGGCGTATACAGCCAGTCTATTTGAAAGGCGTAGGCGATTAAGTCGAGAAAAGCGTTAAGACCAACTTTATCAGCCCTTAAGTCGCCGATAACCCTTGGCAGCTCCACAAGCACATCATCTCTACTCATATTCTCGTTTTTTATACGCTCCACAAACTTTGGGAGAAAATCATCCTTAGATAGAATGCTTCTTAGCAGCTGTTTGGTTAAATCGCTGTCGGGATCTATGCGGTAAGCGTAAGCAAACTCCGCAGCCTCGCGAGTCAGCCTATATTTGCCCTGCTCCTTTTCACTCTCCTCTATGAAGCCCCAGCTCTTAAGGAAGCTATTGTTACGGCTAATATTATGCAGCGTTACGCTCGACTTATCCGCTACTTCGCTCACGCCAACATATTCCTTATCCGCCCCAGCATTTAAGTAAGCTACCAGGATATCGCATATTTTCGAGAAGCTCAAGCGTCTGGGAAGAACCTTAGACAACGCTCCCATCCCCTAAATAGCTATCGACCAAATAAAGTTAGTTATGATTCAGCAATATATTTTTGTCCACCGACAAAATCTTTTAATAAGAAGGGAGAAAAAGTAATAATGATACATCAGGCATTTTTGAAGGGTTCGTGAATCACCATGGGCGGTGAAAATGAGAATTTGGAGCTAACCATAAAGTATAGGGATGTTGAGGTAAAGTTCTCTGGAAAACCAGATGACGTTATGAGGGCTCTCTTCAACTTTATGAGTAAGGTTTTGCCGACATATGACCTTGCATCCCAGCTGACTCTAACAGTAGATTTAGAGAGCCTTCTGGCAAGCGTAAAAAACTTAATAGCGTTTACACCTGAGGGACCAGTGGTGGTTATCCCGCGTGAAAAGCTAGGCGGAGACAGAAATATAATTATGCTTAATCTTATTAAGGCTTATATTGGCTATAAAACCAGCCGATTAGAGAAAGACTCTCTTTCAACATCTGAGATAATGGCTTTGACTGGCGGTAAAAGCGGCACTGTTGCGGCTCGCTTGAGCGAGCTAACGGATATGGGGTTGGTGGAAAGGGTTGGGCGCGGAGAGTATAGGGTGACGACTCTAGGAATAAAATACTTTTTAGATGAGATATTGCCAAAGATTAGGTTGGAGGAAAAGAATAGGGTTGGGTGAGAGGAATCTAGTTAAGGTTCATTTAGAGTACGGTGAAGTAAAGGCGGATTTTGAGGGGGAAGCAGGTCAAGTCTTCGAATCCATATTGAGGTTTTTATCGCAGATATGTCCAGCCATCGGGGCAGCTCAGAAAATAATCTACACACCTAACCTAGCGGGCATAATAAATAGTGTTGTTGGTATTCTGGAGATAACTGACGAAATTCCCATAGTAAACCCGGCGATTAATTTATCCGCTAAAAACGCAATCTGCCTAGCTTTGCTAGGCGCATATATTGGCAATAAGATCGGTAAGCTTCGGAAAGACACGTTATCCATAAATGATCTGTCAAAGTCGACTGGGAAAGCGAAGAAAACCATTAGCAATGATATCCCAAAGCTTATTGAAGGCGGATTAGTAGAAAAGGTTTCTGAAGGAGAATATAGGATAACGCAGCTAGGCATAAGGAGATCTGAGGAGATCATAAACGCGCTCAGGGAGAATAAATTAAGCGCCGGAAGGCGGCGCTAACAGTCCTCCTCACTTCAAAATTCTCAGCGTGCTGAAGAGCAGATTTACGCTAACAATATATATTTCTAGAGCATTAAACATTTACTTTGCCCCATTTCTAGCTTGGGGTGTGGGTGAATTGAAGGGTAAACCTTTAGCCGCCGTCGTTTCAGCTGGCTTATCCAAATTCGGTAAGAGGGATGGTTTCTCCAGCAGAGAGCTGTTTGCGGAAGCCGTCCTGGAGGCTTTTGAAAGGTGCCCAAACCTTGACCCAAAAAAGGATGTTAAGGGTCTTATAGTGGGCAGTATGAACGAATCCTTCGAGCATCAATGCCACCTAGCCCCAATAATGTCTGATTGGGCGGGTATACTGCCTGTTCCAGCGTCCAGGGTTGAGGTTGCCTGCGCTTCATCCGGCGCAGCGATAAGACATGGGCTATTCGCAATACTTTCCGGCCTATATGATGTCGTGATTGTGGGCGGCTTTGAGAAGATGACGAATAGGACGACTGCCGAGGCAACGGAGTATTTAGCGATGGCTTCAGATTTTCCATTTGAACAGTGGAATGGAGCAACTTTCCCAGGGCTTTTCGCGCTTATGGCGACTGCTCACATGCATAAATATGGGACGACTGAGGAGCAAATGGCGCTCGTCGCCGTCAAAAACCACCATAATGGCGCATTAAACCCTAAAGCTCACATGCAGAGAGAGGTAACCGTTGAGCAGGTTTTAGGCTCAAGGGTTATCGCCAAGCCACTAAAGATCTTCGACTGCTCCCTGATTTCAGATGGGGCTAGCTGCGCCATTTTGACGAGTGTGGAGGTCGCTAGGAAATACACGGATACACCGGTTTATATAATTGGCTCAGGGCATGGAACGGACGCTATAGGGCTGTATGAGAGGGATGATTTAACAAGCCTTAAATCCACTAAAATAGCTGCTAAGGAAGCTTACGATATGGCTGGTTTAAGCCCAAAGGACATCGATGTCGCGGAGGTCCATGACTGCTTCACAATAGCTGAAATAATGGCCTATGAGGATCTAGGCTTCTGTAAGCCTGGAGAGGGCGGAAAGTTTATTGAGGATGGGGCGCCAACGCTGGACGGTGCCCTGCCTGTTAACACTAGTGGTGGACTTAAGGCTAAGGGTCACCCCGTCGGCGCTACCGGTGTAGCCCAACTATACGAAATCTATTTGCAGCTGACGGGTCAAGCGGATAAGAGGCAGGTGAATGGCTGCGAGATCGGTTTAACTCATAATCTAGGCGGAAGCGGGGCAACCTGTATAGTTCACATTTATCGTAGGGGGTGAAACTATGAGTAAAGACGCGCCATTCACAGTTGAGCAGTTCTACAAATTTATAGGTGAGAGAAAGATTATGGGCGTTAAATGCAATAAATGCGGAAAAATCCTTGTTCCGCCCAGACCATTATGCCCAAACTGCCTCTCAACCAACTTAAGTTGGATCCAGCTGAAAGGCAAAGGCAAGCTTATCACATACACGGTTATTCATGTCGCTCCAGAGAGATTTCAGCATCTGGCTCCATATGTATTCGGGATAATCGAGCTTGAGGAAGGGGTTCGACTGCCTGGGATAATTCAGGGAGTAAAACCTGAGGACATAAAGTTAGGCATGATCTTAGAAGTCGACTTCAATGTAGATATACCATCAACATGGCCTCAATGGCCCAGATACTTCTTTAGACCCCCTCAACATCCTTAGCCTCCCCTTATTTTTTAACTAGGTAAATGACCTTCGACGTGTAAAAGTGCAGGGGCTGGGTAGAGGAAGAAAAAAGGCCTTTCAGAGAATTTTAAAACCTGTAATTTAACCTTCAACTACATAGCGGTAATAGACGCTTTCACCGGCCGTTGGGCTACGCCTAGTTATCTTCACTATATCGCCGGGCTTAGCCCCAATAACTCTTATAATTGGATCTGATGTTTTTATACGCGGCAGCTTATATGGTTCAACACGATATTTCTCAAGGACAGCCTTTCTCTCCTCTGGTGAAAGAACCTCATGTTTTGGAACTAGATAATGCTTGAATATGTTAAATGACGGGAAATCCTGCGGGATCAACTCAATATTGTTTTTTCGAGCTAAGGATTTAGCTGACTGTGTGTATTTTTCGCTAACTATTATCCCGCTTTCAATATTTTTCGAGCTCATGTATTTCGTCATCTGATTAATATGTTTAACGCCAATGGCGTCCGCTATTGAAGTTGTCCAGATGAGTATCTTCTTCCCCTCAACGTCTTCAACTATAGTTAGCACGCCATCTTTAGTCTCCTCTTTCTCCAGAACCTTATAGTTCCTTAGCTCAATAAGCACCTGCGTCTTCCTTTCAAGCAGCGTGTTAATGGACAAAAGGTGAATCCTCCATTTCTAATCAAGCATTGAAGTATTCAGTGTAAACTGAACTTTTAAACTTTACTCCTAGCTTTCCCTCCGGTGAAGCGAAGGTTATTTAGACAATTGCTGGACGATTGCAGCGGCTCCCAGCGCGCCCGCATACTCACAGTTGTCGGGCACGATTGCCTCCGCGCCAAACATTCTAATGGTTTCACATACTATCTCAGATATCATTTTGCTTTTCGGAAGCATACCCACGAGGATAATGCTACCCTCTAGATTGCATGCTTTAGCAGCCATGGCCGCTAAAACCCCGATTGTCTGCGAAACCATGTTGAAAATTCCTGCAGCTATATCCTCGGCTCTAGACTCACATGTCAATTTCCCTAAGTTTGAGGCGGTCGCATCGGCTGGAACTATGCCTATTGGCCCACCGACTATATCGCTAACAGTTAAATCCACTTTTCTGGCATCACCTTTTAAAGCCATATTTTCCAGGTCTTTAAACCTAGATAAACCTAGAAGCCTCCGTGAAAGACCTATTATTGTACCCCCGCCAACACCAGTCCCACCAATATGCTTGACAATTCTTCCACCATTATACGCGGCAACGATCGCTGTCCCAGTTCCAGCGCTGACAACTAAACCCTCACTTTTACCAGCCAGCAGCAAACCCCCCAACCCTATAGCCGATATCTCATCTATCCGCTTAACCGGCAAACCATAGGCTTCCCCTCCAATAAACCTCGAGCCGCCGCCTGAAGCCGCCACAACTTCTATACTGTTTTTAAGTTCTCCGCTAATCCTCTCAATGAAAGATATCAGAGTCCTTAAAGCTGCCGTCTTCAGGTCTTCCACTGGCAAAACCTGCTTCTCAACAATCTTCAGGTTCTCGTCCACGAGAATTGCTTTAGCGAAGCTAGCGCCTACATCCAAACCCACTATCATAGCTCAGCCTCGAACGCAGTCTATCTGCCTGCTTAAAAATCCAAAGATAAAAACTTTTGGGCTGATCTCCCCTCTAAACCCTGTTTAGACCGATTGTTAGGTTAGAACATGTTTAAACACTTCATACAAAAATCTTATCTCTATAAATGGAATATCATCATCGCAAAATGCTGAGAGATCGGATCGCCATGAAGGCGATTAATGTTGTCGCAAGTGCCGTGTGCGGCGTCCTTTATGGGGCTGTCGGCTACATGATTTATTCCCTAGCGCCGATAACTACGCCGGGCGTCGGGATAGTTAGATTTTGGCCATCTGTCGTCATACCAGCCGTTTTCGCTGTTCTTTTTGGACCGTTTGTTGGTGGTTTAGGTGCAGCTATAGGAATATTTTTAAGCGATATGGCGATACATGGAGACCCATTACTCAGCCTTTCAGCCGGGGTTACATCAAACTTCATCGGCTTTTACTTGATAGGATGTATTTCTAGAAGGAGCGTAGATTGGGCTAAAGCTTTAATCATAACAAGCATAGTCTTCCTAGCCGCTCTTCCAGTCTTAGGATATATTCTCCTGATCTACGTCTCGCTTAACGCCACAATACTGTTTGTGGGGCTTCTGGCAGCGAGTTATATATTAATGATAGCTATAGGTTATCTGTGGCCTCAGTGGAGAAGCTATGGCATAGCATCGATAACTGGTTTAGGTGTTGGGAGCATAATAATAGGCTTCGTTGTTTGGGCTTATAGTCAAATATTTATTTTGCCGCCGGCGGTCGGAGGAGGTTTTCAGCTACCATTTTATGCAGCATTAATATGGTTAGTGTGGACATTTGCGACTGAAATACCTTTCCTCATAGTCCTTGGACCACCAATACTAAGGGTTTGCTTCCAGGCATTCCCATCACTAAACCCTATAAAGGCTCCTGCACAGGCGCCAGAGAAAAAGGAAGCGGGGAAAGGAAATAATGTTTAAAGTCGTTGCGGTGGGCGGAACATTCGATGAACTCCATAAAGGGCATAAAGCCTTGCTTACAACAGCATTTAAATATGGCGAAAATGTCTGGATAGGGCTCTGTACAGACGAGTTTGCTAAAAAACTGCGCAAAAATCATGAGATCGCGCCTTACGAGAGTAGAGCTGAAGAGATCATGAAATTCCTTAGGGAACTGGGCGTTTCTGAGCGGGCAAAAATAATTCCATTATCTGATCCATATGGACCCGCCGCGACGAGCGCTGAGATAGAGGCTATCGCGGTTAGTAGGGAGACGGAGCCCAGAGCTAGAGAGATAAACGCTATAAGGGTGAAGAATGGTCTTAAACCGTTAGAGATAATAGCTATAGAAATGGTTCCCGCAGAGGATAATGTCCCAATATCGACGACGAGAATTAAACGCGGTGAAATAGATCGGGAGGGAAAACTCCTAAGGAAATGAAACTAATAATTATTTAAGTTTGCCCCGCAAATATATTCTTCAGATAAAATTATTGTCATCTAGTGATATAGTTGAGGAGGACAGGTTTTACCGAGCTGCCGCTTCATGATGGTAAGGCTCCTCGGTGGCTAGTTGAGCGAATGATAAAGTTAGCCAAAGAAATAGTTACTATAATTGTTGATGAATATGGACGGGATACTTTTCTCCAAAGAGTTTCAGATCCATACTGGTTTCAGGCTTTCGGCTGCGTCTTAGGCTATGATTGGCATTCTTCAGGCGTAACAACGGTTGTTACAGGGGTGCTTAAAACTGCGCTAAGAGAGGGGGATCTAGGTATAGCTGTCTGCGGTGGTAAAGGAAAAGCTTCGAGAGAAACTCTTTCAGAAATAGTTGAAATCGGGGAGGCGTTCAATCTTTCAACTAAAAGGATAGAGAGCTTGCAGTATGCTAGCAGAATGAGCGCAAAAGTCGATAATACAGCGATACAGGCAGGTTATCCACTATATCACCATGCATTCTTCATCACCGAGGATGGTAAATGGGCCGTAATACAGCAGGGCATGAACATAAACGATAGGACGGCTCGAAGATACCATTGGCTCTCAGATCAGGTGGAAAGCTTTGTTGTTGAGCCGCATAAGGCTATAGTTGGCGACGTAAAGCGCCCAATAGTCTTAGATATGACCGCTAAGGAAAGCGAGAATTGCCGGAAAACGTCAGTCGACATAGCTAAGGAGAGAACCGAGAAGGTTGCCAGAATGTTTGAGATGATAAGACCCAAATATCAGAGATCACTCCAAGAGTGGATACCGAGCATATCCGCCAAAGAGTGGAACAATTATGTTGCAGATTTTCTTAAGATGCCGTTAACAGTAAACTGGAAGGCTTTGAAAAGAGCGTATGAAATACAGCCCAAGAATTATGAAGAGCTACTTGGCATTAAAGGGATAGGGCCATCAACCGTTAGGGGTCTAGCGTTGGTAGCTGAGATAATATATGGTGATAAACCAAGCTGGAGAGACCCGGTTAAATATTCTTTTGCTTATGGTGGAAAAGATGGGGTTCCATACCCGGTTAACGTAAGGGCGATGGATGAGTCGATAAGAATATTGAGGGAAGCGGTTGAGAAAGCTAGGTTAGGTGATATGGAGCGATTAAATATGCTTCAAAAGTTGAGAAGATTCGTGCCCCCAGATGCTAAAATTTGATTTTTACTCAGCGTACATCATACATCCTCGGCGTAGGGGCAGCAATGTAGATGTCTAATGGATAAAACCTTAAATGCTTCAGCATACATTACTCTAATTTTTTTACCCATAAGTCTAGAATACGTTTTAAGCGGGTTCTCTATTTCCCGGAATCTTTCAGGTGGAAACTGGCTCTTATGCGCTGATATAGCCTTAAACTTTACGTCAATGTAATTAGTTATATTAGTTATATCTACGTAAACGTTTGGCTTTCTTG